>CBIHRH010000195.1:0-8159 GCA_966212365.1 uncultured Emticicia sp.
AACGTTATTTGTTTAAACAAACATAGTCTATACATTTGTGCAACATTTGAGAAAATACATGGGCAAACAATATAAAAATCAATATCACGAGCTAATAGCTAACCTGCATATAACAGATGGTTATATCTTTAATTATTTCGATCAGAAGCTCGCACCTTTCAAATTATCGGTTCAGCAATATTCTGTATTGCGCCAATTACAGGAGGTTTTTCCGGGAAGTCTGAATGCCGGAGAACTCAAAAACAAAATGCACGAATTAAATTCAGATATGACTCGTTTGACAGACCGCCTGATAAGCAAAAACCTGATTGTGCGTGAAATAGACCCTGAAAATCGCCGCCGGGTAAAGCTATGTCTGACAGAAGAATCAAACGAATTTGTAAAAAAGGTAGCCGTTGAGTTTCAGAATTTCGAATCAATTGTCAGCCATCTGACCGACGAAGAAGTAAAAACATTAAACACACTTTTGACCAAAATCAGAAACAAATAACAATGAAGAAGTACATCACAGCCATTGGACTAATTGGTCTGAGTATAGGAAGCGCTCTTGCTCAGTCGACACCAATGCCATTGAGTAAAGCCATTGACATGGCTATTCAGAATAACAAGGGGCTTAAAGCAGCTGACCTGCGCGTGAAAAGTGCAGAAGCACATGTCCAGGAAGTAAAAGACCGCAACTTACCACAAGCCAGTGCCTCGCTCTCCTACTCGCGTTTTAGTCTGATTACCCCTTTTGCTTTTGGCGAGGGTGAAGATGGCAAACCTTTGTTCGGTCTTCCAGCCGGAGGTTTCAGCGCCACCATGGGAGCAGTATCTATTAAAAAGGAATTATTCGGTGGTTTTGCTGAAAAAGCAGCCCAGCAATCCGCCGATTTATTGCTTCGTGCAAGCAAATTAGATGCACAACGTAACCGTCAGGAATTGATTTATACAGTTACTGATGCTTACTATAATATTGTGAAACTCCTTCGTTCAACGGATGTCATCAATCAGAATATCCAGCAATTTGATGAGCGAGAAAAAGATGCACGCAATTTAGAGAAAGAGGGCGTAATACTATCAAACGAAGTATTGAAGCTACAAATACAAAAGCATAATCTGGAATTAAGCTGCTTGCAGGTAGAAAAAGCTAAAGAGACTGCGCTTTTCAATTTTAGTTTACTGATTGGTGCTGAAAATACGACTGGTATTGTAGTTGATACAACGTTAAGAAATAATACGGTAATTCTTGAAACCATAAATAGTTTTATAGACCAAGCCATTCAGGCACGCCCTGAATTACAAGCCAATATTTTGCGTCAACAATCGGCCGATGCGCAATTACGTCTGGTTAAAAGCAATAAGTATCCGCACATAGGTTTATCAGCAGGTTACAATTATGTAAATCCAAATGCGAGTCTTATACCCGAAGCCAAAACTTTTATTAACGCTTGGAATATCGGCTTGGGTATCTCCTATAATATTGGTTCATTATATAACCTGAAAGGACGCCTTAGCACAGCGCAAAATGTAATTAATGAGAGCATTCTGCAAGGGCAACAGCAAAGTGACCAGATTCGCTCAGAAGTTATAGCGGTCTATCATAATTATGAATTAGCAATAGAGCAACAAAAGGTTATCAGAACAGCGCTTGAACAAGCACAAGAAAATTATCGATTGACGGAGTCTCGCTTTCGCAACGGTTTGGTTGGCTCAACTGAATTACTAGATGCCAATACATTTTTATTACAAGCACAATTAAACCTGATTAATTCGAAAGTTGATGGCCAATTGGCTTATCAAAGACTTTTGAAAGCTACGGGGAGAAATTAACTCCTCACCCAAACCTCTCCCCAGAGAGAAAAAACAAAAATTGATTGCTCACGCTGTAAAACAAACGCAAACTTGTTCCCTCACCATTGTTGAGGAGGGCAAGGGTGGGGTCAAAAACAATATTTAAACACATTATTTCATATAAACAATCATGAATACCAAGATAATTATCAGAGTAGCAGGTGTCATTGTATTGATTGCCGCACTTATTTATGGATATAAAGAAATCCAGTATTTACAACGCTACGAAACTACCGACGACGCACAAATTGATGGAGACGTTAATGCAGTTACTCCTAAAATCGGAGGTTATATTAATGCCATTCGTTTTCAGGACAACCAAGTAGTAAAAGCAGGTGATACTCTTTTTGTAATTGATGATGCCGACTACAAAATTCGTGTAGCGCAAGCAGAGGCAGCTTTGCAAACAGCTATAGCAAGTGGAGGGGTAAGCCAGGTTAATATTGGCGTAGCATCGGCTACTATCCAGAGTTCACAAGCCAATGTACAAACTGCCCGCAATCAGGTGTCGACGGCACAAGCCAATGTGGCCGCTGCACAGGTAAGAGTGCGCAAAGCCAATACAGATTTTGAGCGTTATAGCCGCTTATTAGCCGAAAAAACCATTCCTCAACAACAATTTGATAATGTTCAGGCAGAACGTGATGCTGCGCAGGCCGCTTTACAAGCCGCGCAATCTCAATTAGAAACTGCTCAATTACAAGTAAATGCTGCTACATCTCAAACAGGTGTAACAAGCTCTCAACGCAAAGCTGTTGAAAGCCAGATAGGAGTTGCGCAAGCTACTGCCAAACAACGTCAGGCTGAGTTGGATTTAGCTAAGTTACAGTTGTCTTATGCAGTAGTTTTGGCTCCGGCTTCTGGTGTTATATCAAAACGTTCGGTACAAGTTGGTCAGTTAATTCAACCGGGACAAGCTCTTTGTTCGATTGTAAATACCGAAAAGCTATGGGTAACAGCCAATTTCAAAGAAACCCAATTGACAGAAATGCAATTAGGTCAACCCGTTGATATTGATGTAGACGCCTATGGAAAAGAAAAACTGACAGGAAAAGTAGAATCATTTGCCGGAGCAACGGGTGCTAAATTTTCTTTGATACCACCAGACAACGCTACTGGTAACTATGTAAAAGTGGTACAACGTGTACCTGTAAAAATAGAGATTGATAAAGCAAGTCCAGTTTTTGCCAAATTACGTCCCGGTTTAAGCGTATCGGTGGCTGTAGACATACAAAAAAAATAAAGGAATTATGAAGTTAGGATTTGATAAATGGATAATAGTAGCTACCGTTACTACAGCTGCCTTACTCCAAACCATCGACTCATCTATTGTCAATGTAACATTGAACCAGATGATGGGTAATCTGGGGGCGTCGCTAGGCAACATTAGTTGGGTGGTTACGGGCTATGCTGCCGCTAGTGCAGTAATGATTACCATGTCGGGTTGGCTAAGTGCCAAGCTGGGCCGTAAAAATTACTTTGCTGCATCCATCATATTATTTACGGTTGCTTCTGTTTTTTGCGGACTGTCAACTAATGTATGGGAACTGGTATTCTTTCGGGTAGTACAAGGCATCGGAGGTGGTGGGTTACTTACCACTGCGCAGTCTATTCTGATTCAAACTTTTCCTAAAGAAGACCTTGGACTAGCCAATGCTATTTTTGGGATGGGAGTTATCATCGGGCCATCCATCGGGCCTACTTTAGGAGGATACATTACCGACCACCTATCGTGGAGCTGGGTATTTTATATCAATATTCCTTTCGGCATATTGGCTACCTTTCTGACGTTTAGCTATATTACAGAGCCCTCCGAACCCATACCTGCAGGCAGGATGGACTGGCTTGCACTGGTATTATTAGTAGTAGGTATCGGTGGATTGCAGATTATTCTGGAAAAAGGGCATGAAGAAGATTGGTTCGATTCAAGCTTCATTACAGTCATGACAATCCTGGCTGTTGTGGGTTTAATAGGCTTTATCTGGCGACAACTCATCGTAAAAATCCCGATATTAGATTTAAAACTATTGGGTCAACGGCGTTTTGCTATTGCCAATCTGTTTAACTTTATTCTGGGTTTTGGGTTATTCGCCTCTGTGTTTATCATACCCGTATTCTGTCAGACTATCTTAGGCTTCACAGCCAGTCAGACAGGTTTATTACTCATGCCCGGTTCTATTATGACAGGCTTTATGATGCTTGTGGTCGGGGTTGTGATGCGTAAAAACATCATGTCGCCAATCTGGTATGCAGCTATTGGTTTTGCCTTATTTGTAGGCTTTTGCTACGACCTTTCAAGTTTGAGCCTGACAACAGGTCCTCAGGATTTCTTCTGGCCATTGATGATTCGGGGTATTGGTATGGGATTAATTTTTATTCCACTGATGACAATTACAGTCGCCGACCTTGAACCAGCCAAAATGCCTCAAGGGTCAGCTTTATCAAGTATGGTTCGTCAGTTAGGTGGTACATTCGGAACGGCTATCATGACAACGTATATCTCTACACGTACTGTTTTTCATACCAATCGTTTAGCTGATAACCTGTCAATATATAACCCTATATCTGCCGAGCGACTGAAACAATATACAGCTTTGTTTCAGTCGAAAGGAGATGCATTAATAACAGCTACAGAAAAAGCATACAAAATGCTATACGGAAGTGTAGTCCGTCAGGCATTAGTATTGACTTATTCGGATACTTTTCTGATTATTGGTGCTTTTTTCTTACTTTGTTTACCTCTACTCTTGCTATTTGTAGGAGGTAAGAAAATAGAAGCCGCAGAGCATGCAGAAATGATGATGGAATAGTTCTAAATATTAGAAAGATTAACGAAAGGTGCAAGTATTGCTTGTACCTTTTTATTTAATACTTATTCCAAGAAAATTATCTAATAAAGTCCACCTTTAAATAAGTCGACTTTGCTTTCTTGAATAATTTTACAAATCTTTGTCTTATTAACTAGTAATTAACTATTCACTACCAAAAATTTGTTGTATGAAAAAAGTACTTTACATACTATTATTATGTCTGATTTCTAAACTTAACGTTCAGGCTCAGGATTCTGAAACCCCGGTTAACTCTCTATTTAAACTTGAAGACAAAGCAGTGATATGGCAAAAAGTATACGATTTAAATATTACCCCGAAAGAATATTTAACCTTTATCAAACTTAAAAACTGTCTTGAGAGTATTGATACAGTACAAACCACATTAATTGGCAAGTTAAAAGGCTTTAAACCAAATACTTACGGAGCAGCTCGGATGTCAACACCAATTTATTTATTCACGGCAATGATTTTTGCCGATGTTAGAATTGAGATTAAGGAAAATAAATATAGAGTTACCATTTCTAATATTAAGGCAACAGACGGAATGGGCATAGTAGATTTTGAAACATTGTATTTTAAGATGCTTAATAAAAAAACTCCTCGTCCAAGTTTCTTTAAGATTGACGAACCAATTCTTAATAAAAACTTTGATAGCTTTTTTGAATATAAAAAAATTACTTCTGATTTTTAATCAACAATATACTACTGGAAATCAAGAAGCTTTAAGCAGAGGCTTCTTTTTATTTTCTTGGCGTTTTCTCACAACTAATCTTATTTCTAAATTTTGTAAAACAAAAACGTAAAAAATAGATTTAAAAGAGATAGTAGTCATCTCATTTGTCTCAACCACACCCATCAATTGTCGTTTTCAAGTACTTCTCAATAACAGATTTTCTGTTTAATTTGTAAATAAAAAACAAATCGATGGAAAATCAGCGGCTTATATTTAAAACAGAATTATTACTAGCAGGAAAAACAGCTACGGGTGTAGAAGTTCCGGCAGAAGTAGTAAGTAAATTAGGCAATAGCAAAAACCCACTTGTAAAAGTCACTATTAATGGCTATACCTATCCAAGTAGTATTTCTGTCAGGAATGGTATTTTCATGATACCAGTTAGTGCCGAAGTAAGAGAGAATGCAGGTATTAAAAGTGGTGAAATGATAGAGGTTGGTGTAATACTTGATACTCAACCTCGTGTGGTAGAAGTTCCCTTAGATTTCCAGAATGCGTTAGATAACAGTCCGGCTGCTAAGCAATACTTTGAGACCTTATCTAATAGTAACAAAAAGTATTTTATTGGCTCAATTGAACAAGCTAAAACACAAGAAACCCGTAACAGGAGAATTGAGAAAGCGATTGTAGATTTAGAGCAAAATAAGAAAGTGTGAAATATTTAGTGAGGGATTGCATGTTTGATGTAATCCTGACTTTATAAATTAAAGAAAACATCATTTCATAAATAAACGATTTCGTTGCTACAGTTAATACGAATGACCGTGAATGCGTTCAGGGTCATTCGTCTGTACAACATGAAGTTTCAAGCCTTTTTCTTGCAATTAAGCCAAAAAACTTATAAAATTTGTGGTCAAATTCCATGGCTACATGGATTGATTTATTTATTGTAATACTATGCAAAAATCGTGTGATGGTATCGCACGATTTTTTTTATTTACGATAAATAAGATCACCTGGTTTTCATGAGAGAAAAACAGTTCTTGTTGCTCAAATCATTTCAAGCAAATTCAAGGATGTGAAAATCCAAAAATCTATTTTATACTTATAGTACCACGCATAGTAGAAAAGTGGAACATACACATATAATACAAGGTATTTGGTGCATCCATAGGTACTTTAAAAACCAGCTGACTACTTTGTGCATCCTGATTCGTAGTTCCTATCGTAAAGGGCTCTCCAAGACCTTCATTGGAGGCGCTGATTCGAAACGGATGTCCTGACACCTGCACATTGAAAACATAAGTAAATCCCCGATAAAGTGTAAGCGTAGGATTCGCGTTATTGCCTGATACATAATCAGTGGGCTCTCCGATAAGATAACTTGAAATCCCCTGATTGGTAATATTAAAAGTGATAGTAGGTGCCGGGTTCCCTGTTGATGAGGCTATGCTTACCCACTCTGTTCCATTCCAATACTTCATCAGCTTATCCATATTATCAAAAAATAATGTTCCAGCCGTTGGATTCAATGGAAATGTTGATTTAACAGGCACAACTACTTTTTCAGGGTGCATTTCACTATGTTGGGCCAAGGCAATCGCGCAACTCATTAAGTAAAAGGTAGCGAATAAATAGATTTTTTTCATGGTATATATTTAATATTTAAACCTATACGTAGAAAAAAAATGAAAGGTTGTATTATTTTTTAATGAGACGCGATTTATAAATCACAGCCAAATGTAACCTGAAAGCCATTCAGGTCTTTAAAGACAATTTCTTTCATACCATAAAAAGTTTCCGGATTTATCTCTATTACCTCAGCTTTAGCTTTAATTGGTTCTATCAGATCATCAATTGAATCGACTGTAAAATATAGTCCTGCATCTTTGACTATACTTGTATCATCTCTCCCTTCTGGATATAACATAAACCTTGCCCCTTCCCAGTCAAGTAATGCCCAATCTAAATCACAACCAGGTTCGGCATTTGTACCAAGGCATTTAAAACCTAAGTCCAGATACCAGTCAAGCGTTTTTTGTATATCAGGTACCCGCAGGAAAGAAAGACATGTTGCCATACTGATAATGATTTATTATGAATTGAATTTTTGACAGATAAATATACTATCATTTTTACTTACAATTCGATTATAACAGACAAAATTGACCCCACAAATCAGCAAAAAAACCTCTTATTCAAGAGGCTCATATTTCGTTTATCATACATTTATATCTACTCACCAACTGGTGGCTCTGGTGCTGTTGGAGATTCAGATACCGGAAAGGCAACCGTGCACGACTGCCCACCAAAATTAATTACAAAAGAAGCGGTTCCCTCAGTTAAGGGTGTACCGGCCACTGCATAGGTAATCACACCTGAACCAACAGCCAAAGTGCCCGGCACCAAAACCGCCGACAGACCTGTTACGCCAGTAGAAGACACACCATTATCTGATGTATAACTACTGCCATCGCCACCACTGTAAGGAACCGTGAAAACTCCATTATAAGTAACTCCTGCTTTGGCTACTGCAGAAAAAACGGCGCTTGGACAAGTAAGGTCTGAAATAGTCACAGGTTCTACAGAAACTGACTCTTCTTCTTTCTCACAAGCCTGAAAACTCAATAGAGTTACCAAACTTAAAACAAATAATTTTATCGTTTTCATGACATTCAAAATTTTATGTTGCATGGATACATCCCAACAAAAAACTTCTATGCCATAGGTAATGAGGGGGTAGGTATTCTACAATTTCAACAAATATTTACGGATAATAAATGCTTTAGTTAAGTTATTGATAATCTCTTGAAGCATTTATT
>CBIHRH010000196.1:0-8153 GCA_966212365.1 uncultured Emticicia sp.
CGGCCGCTGCCGTGGGGTGTGGGGTTAAAGTCTGCCCCATCACCCTTTCACATAAGCCAGTTTCTCAGCGACCTTTCCATTGCGTACTTTAAAGACATCAACACCTCTCAAATGCCAGGGTTTACCATCTTTTGTTTTACGATATATCCACCGCACAACGCAGCGGTCACCAGCGGCAAATACATCTTCTGCCTCAAAAAACGCATCCGGATTATTGGTGAAGAATTTTGTCCAGTAAGCTCTTACAGCCTGCGCGCCCTCTATTCGGGTACCATCAGGTGATGGAGCCGTATTCTCAAAAATGCAATCTTCGGTCATTGCGTTCATTACTGCATCAACATCGTGGCGATTAAATGCTTCATTAAATTTTTCAACGGCGGCTAGTGTAGCACTTTGAGTAGAAGTATTTGTTTCAGTAGTCATACCTGTCTGGGTTTCTTTTTTTCTGGAACTGGTTTTACATGACGACAAAATGACTGAGGTCAGAATGAGGAATGTCAGGATTTTATTCATTTGATTAAAATAGTTTATATAAATGAAATAAAACGATAGACTTAAATATTATGGGGTTACAATCTATCTACTGAGGCGCTACCACATCGGTGATTCGACACTCCCTGAAAAAGGTGTAACCGTTGCATGGGGGAAAATTAGGGTAAAAATTTTGTGTAGACAATCACCTCTTGAGGGGAGATTGGTATTGGAGCAAAACAGCCGTCGCGCGGCGATCGCCATAAGGCGCCGTCGTGCGATGAAATTTTATAATGGATTATTAATCGAATCGTAATATTTAAAAACTTCAATCAATCCATGTTCTGTTCTCAGATTGATTTTTTGGGTTCTTACAAACTGTTCTAATAGTGGTCTTTTGCCTTTTGGGAAAGTCAGTAAGGCCTTTTTGCCCAATGGTACAGCCCTTAGCATATCTTCCTGAATAGTAAAGTACTTCTGGTATTTGGTGAATTCGCCCTCATAAGCAAATTCTCCACCCTGCGCTTCATACCCAGTTTTATCAACATGCCTGGTACTTAAAACACAGTTATAGCCTTTAAGCAGAATATTATCACGTCGCATATGAAGTGTCTCCAGAAAAACATTTTCATATTTTCTGAATGTATGGCCTTCAATCGTAAATTCTTCCGGCCTTACAACCACCGCATCACTTTCAGGTTTTTCTACCACATATACCACACTTTTTTCGATATTATACGCCATCAGGAAAGACACATCTTTCCCTCCTTCCGAACTTACAGTACCCTTATACCACCCATTTTTGAAAAAGGGTGTGCCCTTAAAAATCTTGGTAAACTCCTGCACAGTATTATTCATGGAGTTCTGATTCTTGTAATGTGCAACCAGCGTTGTATCGCCTTTGGCATTAATAACAATTTTGGTTTCATTGTTATCAGCAATTTTTGCTTCTCTGACAAAGTATTTGTAGTCCTTGGACGGGTTATAGAGCGCATCTTGCCCCATAACGCATAGTGGCAATGCCACCAATGTGAAAAGAAGTACGAACGTTTTCATAGGTAGTAATACGAATAAATATCTATAACAAAAATAACATTAAAAACTGTATTTTTCTTATAATATTTTTGAATATTATAAGAGTCATGTGTATTTATTCCGGCAACCTATGATACCTATACTTCTCTGTTTTAAAGTGCTTCCAGATACAAGGCTTTGAAATCTTCCCTGCTCACAGGTTTCGGATTGTTGGGATGGGCAAAGTCGGCAATGGCTAAATCGGCTAAGGTTTCTATATGCTCGTCTCTGACGCCAATGTCTCTTAAACGATGTGGAATATTGATACGACTGTTCAGGTTAAACAAGTAGGTGACAACAGCATCGCCGGTTTCTTCTTTCAGGTCTAAAGTACGGGCAATTCTACGGAACTTGTCTTCAAAACCTGCAATATTGAATTTCATGCCATAAGGAATATTTACAGCATTGGCTAAGCCATGATGTGTATCAAGCAAAGATGAAAGCGGGTGCGCCAGTGAGTGTACTACGCCCAGACCTTTCTGAAAGGCAATAGCGCCCATCATAGAGCCCAATAACATCTTGCTGCGTGAATCAACATCAGGATTATGAACAGCCTTTTCTAATGAGTTGTGGATTAATGAAATGCCTTCTAAGGCAATACCCTCACAAATAGGGTGATACATTTTGGCTAAGAAAGCCTCCATGTTATGCGTCAGAGCGTCCATTCCGGTTGCTGCTGTTACAAATGGAGGTAAATCCATGGTAAGAAGAGGGTCAGCGAAAACAATTTTTGCCAGTAATTTCGGCGAAAAAAGAATTTTCTTCTGGTGCGTCTCATCGTCGGCAATAATGGCACTTCTTCCTACTTCACTACCCGTACCCGAAGTGGTCGGAATGGTTATAAAATGCGGTACATCGTTGGTTACATAGATGTCTCCGCCAATCAAATCGTCATATTTAAATAAATCTTCTCTATGATTGATGCGCAACACAATCGCTCTTGCCACGTCCATTGCTGCACCACCACCAATGCCTATGATACTGTCTCTGTCAGTGTTGTGATAGGCTTCATCCCCTTTATAAACGTCTGATTTAACAGGGTTTTTATGAATATCAGAGAAAATTTCTACACTGATACCCTTAAGACGTAAATTATCTGCAATTCGCTTTAGAAAAGGTAAACCCGCAACCACGGGGTCGGTCACGATTAATGGTTTTGAAAGACCATTGTCTTTCATATAATCAGCCAGTTCGTCGACTGCACCAGCGCCAAAACGTATCTTAGTAGGGAAGTTGTAGGTCGAAATCACAATAGAAATAGTATTAAAATGAATATTAAACAAAAAAAACATCAATCAAACAAAAGTAGTTAATAAGCTTGTTTGATTGATGGTTTCCAGATATTTTTTTGTTAGTAAGGTCTAATCGCGTCTACCCAGAAACATGCTCAGGTAGTACAATAGGTTGGCTACTGCACCAGCCGCCGCAACTACATAGGTAAGAGCTGCCCATTTCAAGGCGTCTTTTGCCATTGCATGCTCACGGTTATTGACAACTCCTCTGTTTTCCATCCAGACCAAAGCACGATTACTGGCATCGTACTCAACCGGTAATGTAATCAATGCGAAAATTGCTATAATAGCATTGGCTACTACAAGAGCTAAAAGTACTGTCTGCGCCATAGCCGTATTTCTTGAGAAGATATAGGCCATAAACATAAACCCAAACATATAAAAGAAATTCATGGCATTAGTAGCCACATTGACGATAGGCACTAACGCCGAGCGCATTTTAAGAGGTGCATATGCCACAGAGTGTTGCACAGCGTGCCCGCATTCATGTGCAGCTACAGCTGCCGAAGCAGCACTGCGCCCATTATATACATCGTAACTCAAATTAACAGTCTTATTGATGGGGTCATAATGGTCTGTTAGCTGTCCTTCTACCTGTGTAATTCTTACATCATATATACCGTTGTCGTTCAGCATTTTGTGCGCTATTTCTGCGCCCGTCATGCCATTAGTCAATCCTATCTGCGAATATTCGGCAAATTTCCGCTTCAACCTCGACGAAACCGCCAGGCCAAGCAGCATAAAAACAATACTTATTACAAAAATCATAGTTTTACTTTTTCATTTAAATTGTGATAGTCTGACTGATTTTTTTTTAAAGGTATCAGTCTAAATCCTTTATTTTTTTGATGATAGAGGTAGTCGAATAACCATTTACCAGTGCAACTGTCTTTACCTCTCCTCCATTAGCTATAACAAAATCTGCTCCAACAATGTTCTCAACGGTATAATCGTCACCCTTCACCAATATATTCGGACAAAGTGTCTCAATCAGTTCTTTAGGTGTTGGTTCGTCGAACAAAATGACAGTATCCACAAATTCAAACGCCGACATCATTCTGGCTCTGGCATATTCATTCACAATAGGTCTGCTTGGGCCTTTCAGCCTTCTTACAGAGGCATCAGTATTTAAACCTAATACCAGTTTATCACCTAAGTTTCTGGCTTTCTCCAGATAATCAATATGCCCTAAATGCACAATATCAAAGCATCCATTGGTAAAAACGATTTTCTTACCTTCAGATTGCCATTGTTTTACTTGTTCTTTGGCTTGTTGTTTAGTTTGTATTTTTGATTCGGTCATTTTCTTTAGTTAGGATTTATCAGTGCCAGGAGTTTTTGCTATGCGCGGTCTTCGACTTCGCTCAGACACCGGGCTAAGCTTCTTTTTTTTCTCTTTAAATTATTTTAGAAGAAAACTGTCTTTCGGTGGCTGAGCGGAGCCGAAGCCACTTGCCTTCCAAACGTCCAATGCAATAATACTTTCTTCATTCAAACACCCTCTACCTTTTTCTTCGGCAAAACAAGCGTCAACAAAAACGCCACAATACCAAAAACCACCACAAAAAACAACCCCTGCATAGCATGTAAAAAGGTGGCTAGAGTGATACCATCCTGTTCTGATAACCCGTATAGTACCACAATACTACCTACCAGAAAGTGATAACTGCCGATACCTCCCTGCGTTGGTGCTGCCATTCCGATAGAACCCATTACAAAGATGGTAAGGGCTGCTAAAGGGGAAAGATTGGCGGTTTCGGGCAAGGCAAAACACAGCACATAAGTAGTAATATAATAGATTACCCAAATGAAAACCGTATGAAATACAAATATCATCGGGTTTTTAAGATTGCGTACACTTAAAAAACCGTCTGCCAACCCCCCGATAACCTTGCTGACTTTCTGATAAAGCGGCAATTGTGAGATTTTATCTTTGTGACGTTTAAACGTCATATACGCCATAAAAGCCAGAATAAGCAAAGCTGCCCCCAAACCAAACAATAGAATCGGATTCTTGAATTTATCGCCGAAGAAATTAAAAAAGAACGTGCTCAGGCGGTCAAATTCTAATAAAAGATTCAGTAAAATCAAGATTAACAGGACTAATACATCAGCAATTCTTTCGGCTACTACTGCCCCAAAAGACTTCTCAAATGGAATGTCTTCCAGGTTTTTGAGTGTCCCGCAACGGGCGAACTCACCTGCTCTCGGGAAAACCAGATTGGCCAGATAGCCCACCAACACGGCTAAGGTAGTTCTGAAAACAGAAGGGTTATAACCCAAAGGCTGCAACATCAAAGCCCAGCGATATGCCCTGCTCCAATGGGCTATTAATGCCAGAACACCTGATAACGCCACCCATTTATAGTCGGCCTGTTTTATTTTTTCCCAGAGTGCGTTTAAGTCTATGTCTTTAAAAACAAACCATAATAACCCTCCGGCTATTGCCAGAGAAATAACGTATTGCAAAACTTTTCTTATCATTTCACTACACGGTTATTCTCATCCGGAAACACGACAAGGGGTTTATGCGTTTTGGCTTCTTCCTGGGTCATCCATGCATACGAGATAATAATTACAATATCGCCTACCTCTGCCTTGCGGGCTGCTGCACCATTCAGGCATATAATACCTGAGCCTCGTTTGCCTTTGATGGCGTAGGTTTCCAGGCGCTCGCCATTATTATTATTCACTACCTGTACTCTTTCGTTCTCCATAATACCCGCGGCATCGAGCAAATCTTCATCAATTGTAATACTCCCCACGTAATTCAACTCTGCCTGAGTAACTTTCACTCTATGAATTTTCGACTTAAAAATGTTGACAAGCATAATACCTTCCTTTTTTGATAGTGGTGCAAAATTATAAAAATGCTTAGTAAACAAACATTACGGCGTCGAATAAAATTCCGTTTGGTGATTTTGGCTGTTACATACCCTTTCTTATGAAACGAGCGCTCCCGTAGGACGGCTCGTTTCACCCAATGAAACAGTCCGCCGTCGCAGTGGGTGTCTAAAACAACAAGGACTTCATTTATGTAAGCCGGACCGCGCGGCGGCCGCTTAAGTCCGGCGATGTATGCAAAAAACCTTTGTTAATTTAGACGGCGAATTCTATTCGCTGATTCATTCGTCCGAGATGGTTCTATTTTCATTTCCCCTCAACAGCCACCCCATTCGCCTTCAAAACCTTATGGAAGAAAAGCAGATGATAAGGCAGGGAGTTTTCCCAGTATTCCCAGGTATGAGCGCCTGGTCTTTCAGTATAGTCATGAGGCACATTGTTAAATACTAATCTGTGGTGTAATTCTCTGTTGGCTTCAATCAGAAAATCATCTACGCCACAATCAATAATCACAGGCATTCCATTCTTTTTGATGGCATCTACCATATTGATGATAGAGTTTTTGACATATACATCGTTAGAAGTATCGGCCGTACCCAATAGTTTCTGAAAACGGTCTTTCAATGATTTGGCAAAATCTTCATTTATTCTGAATCTGGTATAATTCATATCCATAGCTCCACTCATCGTACCCGCAGCACAAAACAAATCCGGATGTCTGGTTGAAAGATACATAGCCCCATGTCCACCCATTGAGAGGCCCGTAATCACTCTGCCTTTATTGCTTTTAACAGTTCGATAGGTATTATCTATTTTTTGTATTACCTCTTTGGTAATATACGTTTCAAACTTATTGGTTGGGTCAACCGGACTATCCAGATACCATCCAAAAGTTTCACCCTCCGGCATCACGATGATGATATTAAACTGATCGGCCAGATTTTTAACCAGCATTTTATCCGGAGTTTTATTCAGCCAGTCATTAAAATGCCCCGAACCACCGTGCAATAGATACAAAACCGGATAAGAGGCTTTGCTATTGGCATAAGAGCTCGGCAGTACTACAGCAGCTTTATAAACTTTATTCATCACTGCACTAGGCACATCAAGGCTGTCAACTATTGAAGCCTGTGCATAAAAGCCCGAAAGGCTCAGAATAGAAAAAACAAGTAAACGGAGTTTTTGTAACATCATAGAATTGAAATAATAATGGTAAGGATAATTGATTGAAGTAAGGCATTAAGTCTAAAGCAAAACTAATGAATAGGTTGGGATTCTCTAAAAAATAAGCAAGATTTTAGAGCGACTTTCTCCTCACCCCAACCCCTCTCCTCAAGGAGAAGGGCTTAAAAGTCTCCTCTTCCTGGGGAGAGGGAGATTTAGAGCGGACGCTGCGCGGAGCGAGGTGAAATTCCAGAGATTTATTTCCCAATTTGAGGCTCAGAATAGTATAAAACGCTACTTTTTACTATTTTTGTAGAAGTGAAAAGCTATATATCGTATGATTAAAAAACTACCTAATTTATTATTTTTTATTACTTCCTTTTCTTTTGCTCAAGACGCTGAAATTTTTAAGCCCGACTCGGTTAAAAAAAAGATTGAAGCCGCACAAATCAATACAACACTACGCATTGACGGCGTGATGAATGATGCCGAATGGAAGTTGGCCAAACCTACCTCTGATTTCACACAGATTGAGCCATTTCAGGGAAAACAACCCAGCCATAGAACAGAGGTACGGGTGCTCTATAACAGAAACTATTTGTACTTTGGTATTTTTGCCCGTGACTCGCTGGGTAAAAAAGCCATTCGCGCTACCGATTTCAAACGTGACTTTAATTTAAGACAACACGATTTAGTCGGTTTGTCGTTTGATGGTTTCAATGATAAGCGTAATGCTATGGCATTGGTAACCAATCCGCATGGAGTGCAAAGAGATTATCTATCATTCGATGATATTTATTATGATATTGATTGGGATGGCCTCTGGCGTGTACGAACAACCCGCACCGACTCGGGCTGGGTAGCCGAAATGGCTGTTCCCTGGCAAACCTTGCGGTACCCGAAAACAGATTCCCTCACGCAGAACTGGGGCTTTAACGTATACCGAAACCGACGCCTGACTAACGAGCAGACGGCTTTTTCGCCATACCCTCGTTCGTTTACCAATACCCGTATGGATTATGCAGGGGTTTTAACCAACCTGCAGCCACCTCCACCATCAACCAACTTAAGGGTTCAGCCCTATTTCCTGACCTCATTCGACCGTTATAAAAACTTTGACAATAAACCCAACGAGAATACTTATAAATTGGGTGGAGAAATCAAATGGGCTATCAATCCGAATGCGATTCTGGATATAACGGCCAATACCGACTTTGCACAGGCCGATGCCGACCGTCAGGTGAATAACGTTACCCGATTCTCGGTATTCTTCCCCGAAAGACGGCAGTTTTTCTTAGAAAATGCCTC
>CBIHRH010000197.1:0-8146 GCA_966212365.1 uncultured Emticicia sp.
CGTGAATAAAAAGTACGAAGAATTATGAATTTCGACTCACTTGAAAAGGATGTGCATATAAAGACGGGTGAAAGTGAGGTTATTCTTACATCGCTCGACGAAATGGCCAACTGGGCTAGAGCCAATTCTATCTGGCCGATGGGCTTTGGTCTGGCTTGCTGTGCCATTGAAATGATGGCTACATTTGCCTCTTCTTATGATCTGGAGCGTTTCGGGGTTTTTCCGAGAAACTCACCCCGCCAGTCTGACCTGATGATTATTTCTGGTACCGTAACGTTCAAAATGGCTGACAGGATCAGCCGTTTGTATGAGCAAATGCCAGACCCGAAATATGTTATCTCGATGGGCAGTTGCTCTAACTGTGGCGGCCCTTACTGGGAACATGGTTATCATGTAGTAAAAGGCGTAGACAGAATCATTCCGGTAGATGTATATGTACCCGGCTGCCCTCCCCGACCAGAGGCATTGATTGGTGGAATCCTGAAATTACAGGAAAAAATCAAAAAGCAGAAACTGGCAGATTTGAAAAACTAAAAACAAAACAGATAATTAAAAAAGAACCCCACACCCCAACCCCTCTCCCCAACAATAGGGAGAGGGGCTTTTTGTTTCCTTCCCCATTGTTGGGGAAGGGCTAGGGATGGGGTGAACTCTACGCTTTTGTTTTACCCCTACCCTCACAACAACATTAAGAAAAATAGTATATTGCGAAGGATTTCCAAACACTATACAATCTTAAACTCTTCATGAGAACTATTATTTATACCATAACTATCTGCCTCCTCTATTTTCTTTCTTCTTGCTCCAAAAGTGGCACCAAGGCTCTTGAAAGGGGAAATTTCTATGATGCAGTGCTGCAATCGGCAGAGAAATTAAGAAAAGACAGCGATAACAGCAAAGCTGCCGCCGTATTGCCCGAAGCCTATCGCAATGCACAGAATGAATTTTTGAGAGATATTGAGCGTGCCAGAAACGCCAATCAGCAATTCAGATGGGAGGCCGTACTGGACTATTATTCTAAACTGAATAATATGCAGAATGCCATCGATAAATGCGTAGCTTGCCGTAGGTTGGTAAATGCACAGAGCTATTTCAGAGAAGAAGACGAAGCCCGCGAAAATGCCGCAGCAGAACGCTATGCCTTAGGAAATGATTTGATGCGGTCTCGCCCCGGTACTTTGCCCAATCGGGAATCAGCAAGAGCAGCTTATGGCCATTTTGAGCGCATTGCCTCATTTGCACCCAATTATAAAGATGTACAGAATCGTCTGGACGAAGCGTTGAACGCAGGTTCTTATCATGTGGTATTGGAACAACCTAAAATCAATTCTCGTTTGTTTCAATACAGCAACGAATATTTTCAAGGCAAAATTGATGAGTTCCTGCGCACCAACAGACGAATGAATAAGTTTGTAAGATTCTATTCTCCGCAAGAAGCACGCTCTGCTAAACTCAATCCTGATCAGGTGGTAAGACTTGAATTTTTAGACTTTGTAGTAGGTGAAACCAACGTAACTAACGACCGGATGACAGTGATAAGCAAAGACAGCGTGAAGACGGGCGAGGTAGTTGTTGGCGGCAAAAAAGTTCCTGTATACGGCAAAGTTAAAGCAAATATTGTCCGCTCACACAAAGCTGTCCGTTCACGTGGTATTTTATCGTTAGAGATATTTGATTACCAGACCAATAAAATACTTTCAAGAGAAGAAATTCCGGGAGAATTTACATGGGTAAATGACTGGCTGACCTATAATGGCGATGAAAGAGCATTAAGCCAGGCAGATAGAACACTGTCCCAACGCCGAGAAGAATTACCGCCAGCGCCACAGCAACTATTTATTGAATTTACCAAACCTATTTACGATCAGGTTACGAGCCGGATTAAACGTTTTTATGATAGGTATTAAACCCCTATTCTTTTAACCATAAAGCATACTTGAAGCCACCCCAATCCGGGTGGCTTTTTTTAATTTAATCAGTCGTAACTTTACGCAAGATTCTTGAAATTTTGACACTCATTGTATTAATTTTTAGGTTAACCTAAAAATATATTTAGCAATATTTTGAAATTAAATTTTATTGTTCTAATTTTGAATCGTCCACATAGAGAAATTTAAATTAGGGCAATATGAGAAGATTATTTATTACTATTATTTATATAGCTATTTACGGATTAATACCTGCTCTGGCAGGAGAAATCAAGGGGACGATTGTCTCCAAAGATAAGCCCGTCAGTTTTGCGAGTGTTGTGATTGCCAATACCACTATTGGTACGCAGGCCAATGAAGAAGGCAAGTTTATTATTGTCAATGCACCAAATGGCCAGCAAACGATTCAGGTGACGAGCGTGGGTTATAAAACCAAAATGGTAAGTGTCAATGTCTCAGCAGAAAAATCGAACAACTTACTGATTGAAATAGAAGAAGAAAATGCGCAATTGCATGAGGTGGTTATAACGGGAACAATGAAAGAAACCACTATTAATGAGTCTCCCGCCCCTATCCAGATTTTGAACCCCACATTTTTCAGAAAGAACCCTACACCCAATCTTTTTGAATCACTTTCAATGGTCAATGGCGTTCGTCCACAATTGAATTGTAATGTGTGTAGCACGGGCGATATTCATATCAATGGTATGGAAGGCCCATATACAATGGTTTTGATTGATGGCATGCCTATAGTCTCAGCTTTATCAACCGTTTATGGCTTAAGCGGAATACCCAATTCAATGGTAGAAAGAATTGAGGTAATGAAAGGCCCTGCATCCACACTCTATGGTTCAGAAGCTGTTGGTGGATTGATTAATGTCATTACCAAGAACCCAAACAAAGCTCCTAAATTCAATTTTGACTGGAATACTACTTCGTATTTAGAGAATAATTTCGATGCCAGTGTAAAAGCAAAAATAGGGAATGCCAGTGCCTTGTTCTCAGGCAATTATTTCTTATTTGGCAACAGAGTGGATATTAATCATGATAATTTTACTGATATTACTTTACAAAACAGAGTATCCTTATTCAATAAATGGTCTTTTCAGCGTCCACAAAACCGTGTTTTCAACTTAGCGGCACGTTATGTTTACGAAGACCGTTTCGGTGGAGAAATGCAATGGCAAAGACAGAATAGAGGTGGTGATGAAGTATATGGGGAATCTATCTTTACCAAACGCTGGGAATTATTAGGCAATTATCAATTGCCTTTTGAGAACGAGAAAGTTACTTTCAATTTCTCTGTTAATCAGCATGACCAGAATTCTGTTTATGGTGTTACACACTATTTAGCTGTACAAAGGATTACTTTCGGACAATTGCTTTGGGATAAAAAACTGGCAAAAAACCATGATGCGCTCTTTGGTGCAACCATCCGAAATACGTATTATGATGATAATACTCCTATTACTCAAACGATTGATTTAAAAAACACACCTGACCGCATCTGGCTGCCGGGAGTATTTGTACAGGATGAGATTAGTGCAGGAGCCAAAAACAAATTCCTGCTAGGGATTCGATACGATTATAATTCTAAACATGGGGGCATCTTTACACCGCGATTCAACTGGAAGTATTCTCCGGATAAAGACAATATCTTTCGTTTCAGCCTAGGTAATGGGTATCGGGTGGTGAATCTTTTCTCGGAAGATCATGCGGCTTTGACAGGTTCGCGCAAAGTAGTGATAAAAAATGCTTTAAAACCTGAGCGCTCCTACAATGCAAATCTTGATTATCAGAAATTCTTTACTTTTACAAAAGGCTATGGCAATATCCAGTTCAATGCTTTTTATACCTATTTCTCTAATAAAATCGTAGCCGACTACGACCAGGACCCTGAGTTAGTGGTATATGATAACCTGAAAGGTTACGGGATTTCTAAAGGTATAGCATTTAATAGCGAATTTGCCTTTACATCAGGTTTGAAAGCTTTTATTGGCGGTACATTAATGGAAGTCTATAGAGTTGAAAGTAATGAATTGAGAATCAATCAGATACAGACACCTAATTTCACGGGTAATTATTCGATTAGTTATTCATTTGAAAAGGCTCAACTGACTTTTGATCTGACAGGTAATGTTTATAGCCCGATGCGCTTGCCTGTAGTTCGTGAATATGGCGATACCCGCCCTGAATACTCGCCATGGTTTGGCATTCATAATATTCAGGCAACCAAGCGTTTCAAAAACGGGCTGCAAATCTATGGAGGTTTGAAGAACTTCACCAATTTCTTGCCGAAATACCCTATTTTCAGGGCAGATGCGCCTTTCAGCGAACAATTTGACCCAAGTTATAATTATGCGCCTATGCAACGTATGAGAGTGTTTATTGGGGCTAGGTTGAATATTTTTTAATTGATTAATTATGTAAATAACAGATTTAAATATCCGATATAAATATATCATCCCTATGAACTTATTCTCAAGTGTAAAATATTTTCTACCGATATACCGTCCCTATGGACTAAAGAAATATTCGGTATATCTATATCCCGTAGGGATGCTATATCGGTAGTAATAATTTAAGTTGAAGGTTCAAAGTCCCGTCATAGGGACGATATATTAAATACACTCTTAGTGATTTATTCACTAAACACTAATATTATTTATGAGTAGAACTGTTTTTTCTAAAAAAAAGGTGAGAACTTTACCTCAAAACTCACCTATCAATCTTAATGAAAAAACTTACAATACTAGCCCTGGCTTTGCTATCTTCTTTATACGCAAATGCCCAGAAATCTGCACTGGAGCCTGATTTTTCTTCACCCAAAGCCATTGCAGGCATGAAACTCATCTGGAACGATGAATTTAATAGCAATGGCAAACCAGACCCACAATACTGGCGCTACGAAAAAGGCTTTGTCAGAAATCAGGAAACGCAATGGTATCAACAAGATAATGCTACCTGCAAAGATGGTGTGCTGCTGATTGAAGGCAGAAAAGAAGCCATCAAAAACCCAAATTACGAAGCAGGGAGCAATGACTGGCGTAGAAATCGTGTATATTCTGAATACACCTCAAGCAGTATCCAAACCAGAGGTCTTAAACAATTCCAGTTCGGATGCATAGAAGTAAGAGCCCGCATCGATACAGCCATGGGTTCATGGCCTGCCATCTGGGCATTGGGTGTAACCAAGCCCTGGCCATCGAATGGTGAAATTGACATGATGGAATTTTACAGAGTAAAAGGCGAGCCAACGATTTTAGCCAACGTAGCCTGGGGAACAGATACCCAGTACAAAGCTAAATGGGATGATATGAAGATACCTCTAACCCATTTTACAGCCAAAGACAAAGACTGGGTAAAGAAATTCCATATCTGGCGAATGGATTGGGATAAAGATAAAATCAATCTGTATTTAGATGATGAATTACTGAATACTACTTCCCTTAGCGAAACTATTAATGCTGATGGTAGCAATGGATTTTTACAGGAACATTATCTGCTTTTGAATCTGGCCATTGGTGGTGTTAATGGAGGGAAAGCAGTTAATAATCTGATAAAATATGAGGTGGATTATGTGAGGGTATATCAGGCTTTATAAGCTCAACAAAAGAAATATCATCAAAAAGGTTAATAAAAAGAGGTTATCTCAGAAGTCTTAAAGGTCAAAAAGTATTTAGAAAGGACCCCATCCCAACCCTTCCGCGCGGCGTCCGCCCCAACAATGTGGAAGGGCTTAAAGTCCCTCTCCCCATTGTTGGGGAGAAGGATTTAGGGCGGCCCGCGTAGGGTGTGGGGTTGTATCGGGCCAAATAATATTTTGCACAAAAAACTTCTAAGACTACTTCTCTCCTTTCTCCAACCCCGATTATACTTTATAACTCCTATGAGCATCCAATTTCAGGAATATAAATAATAGGATGGTAAACGACCATAGCGAAGAACCACCATAGCTCAGGAATGGCAGAGGGATACCGATAACAGGCATGAGGCCGATGGTCATACCAATATTCACCAATAAGTGGAAAAACAGAATGGAGGCTACGCAATAGCCATAGATACGGGCAAATTTACTTCGCTGTTTTTCGGCCAGATTGATAATTCGATTGAGTAGTGCCGCAAAAATCAATATCACAATCAAACTCCCCAAAAAGCCCCACTCCTCACCTACTGTACAGAAAATAAAGTCAGTCGATTGCTCAGGCACGAAGTCAAACTTGGTTTGAGTTCCCTGCAAATAGCCTTTGCCTATAGCTCCACCAGAACTAATGGCAATTCTTGATTGGGTTACGTTCCAACCCGCACCCAGCGGGTCAGAGTCAGGATTTACCAGTACCTGAATACGTTTTTGTTGGTGCGGTTGTAATACTTTATTGATAAAGAAGTCAGTCCCAAATACAAATACAGATGCAATAACAAACACGGCTATGAGCCTGAACATATTCTGCTGCGTTCGTTCGTAGCGCTTCAGGAAGAAATACCAGAACAAACCACAGAGTACCAGAATACCAACTATAATATATAGTTTGGGGAAGAACAATGTGAAAACAAATAAGATAGCCAAAGAAATACCCAAAGCCGGATAAATACCTGGCAAACCCTCTCTATAGAACACCGCTATAAAAGCGGCAAAGGTAAGGGCAGACCCAGTCTCTTTCTGAAGAATGATGATAACCGGTGGCAAAAACACCATTATACCAGCCACAAAAGCATCACGGAATCTGGAGATATTTACGTTTTGCGTACTTAAATACCTTGCCAAAGCCAGGGCTGTAAACACCTTTGAGAACTCGGCAGGTTGAAACGAAAAAGTACCTATCTTAATCCACGAGCGTGAACCCTTGATTTCTGTGGCTAAAAATATAGTGCCTATTAGTACCAGGATAATCAGCCCATAAAATATATAAGCAAACGAATCGTAGACCTTATAATCGACGAAGAGGATAATCAGAATCAGCAAAAACGAGGCACAAATAAATATCAATTGTCTACCCGCATTGTGCGAAAGCGAAATAATCTCTATCGGATTCTCCGGATTATAAACTGCCGCATAAATGTTTAACCAGCCAAAGAATACCAGGGCTGCGTAAAGCCATACGGTTGTCCAGTCAATTCCTTCTCTAATATCAATGTCACGTGCCATATTACTTGGTGCTTTTTGCTGCTATGAGGTTTTCTTTCGGTGTTATAAATTCTACTTTTACTGATTTCGGTGCTTCTTTTTTCGGACTTTCAGGCGCTTTCACAGGTTTACTTGGCTCTGCTGGTTTATTCACCGGAGGTTCATATCCTTTTGCTACCATGGCCTCCACTGTCCTGATGCTTGTATTCATTATCCGCTCTTTCAATGCCAGACGCTCCACTTTACGTTTCAGGTATTTTTCAATCATGAGTGTAGCAATTGGGGCGGCCGAAGTTCCACCAAATCCTCCATTCTGTACTAATACAGCAATAGCAATTTTAGGATTCTCACGTGGGGCAAAAGCAATAAAAATCGAATTATCCTTTCCATGCTTGTTTTGCGAAGTACCCGTTTTCCCGCAGATAGCAATGCCCTCTACAATTCCGGCACCACCGCCTACTGTTCCCCGTTCCACAGCGTCCTGCATCCCACCTACGATAGATTCAAAATGAATCGGGTCAATATCTGTCTGGTGTACCTCTTTCAATGAAGCATTGATTCCCTGAGAATTTTGTCCGATGCCTTTTACCAGATGTGGTGTTATCCAGTGGCCTCTGTTAGCAATAGTTGCCGCGAGATTAGCCATTTTCAGCATATTGATGGAAACTTCTCCTTCACCAATGCTTAATGAATAAATATTAGAGAATTTCCATTGGAGTTTTCCATAGCGTTTGTCGTAATATTTCACACTTGGCAGCAAACCAGCCGATTCTGATGGCAAATCAATCCCCAATTTTTGACCATAACCGAATTTAGCAGTCATATCATGCCATTTGGTAAGCATGATAGGTGCTTCTTTGAATGGATTTGTTTCGCTTCCCATAGACATGGTCTTACGGAAAACATTATAAAAATAAGGATTACACGAGAATCGAACTGCATTGTGCAAGTCGTTAGGCAAACCAGGATGACTATGGCATTTAACAGGTGCACCGCCTAATGGGAATGCCGTTGATGGTTCAATAGCTCCTAATTGCAAGGCCACCAAAGCCTGTACCAATTTAAAAGTAGAACCCGGACGAAAGAAACCTGT
>CBIHRH010000198.1:0-8145 GCA_966212365.1 uncultured Emticicia sp.
CGAATAATAAATTTTAAATATACTCTAAACCCTAAAAATTAAACACTATGACCAATCAGTCGATTAATCAGTCGCGTCTTTTTCTTGGTAGTTGTTTGGCTTTAATTACTACAGCCTTTTCATTTAGTATTCGTGCCGGTATTCTTACTCAATTAGGTGCAGAGTATGGTTTTTCTGCCGAACAATTAGGTGTAATCAACCAAATGTGGTTTTTAGGTTTCCCTATTTCCATGATTATCGGTGGCTTAATTTACCAGTCAATTGGAGGTAAAGCAATTATGCAATTCGCCTTTGTTGCGCACACTTTAGGTATCTTATTG
The DNA here is from genome assembly GCA_966212365.1 of uncultured Emticicia sp. Taxonomy (GTDB): domain Bacteria; phylum Bacteroidota; class Bacteroidia; order Cytophagales; family Spirosomataceae; genus Emticicia. The sequence goes on from CBIHRH010000198.1 coordinate 321, forward strand.
ACCATTTTCTCTGGCGGAAGCTATGTAGTGCTTCTTATCTCAACACTTTTCATCGGCTTGGGTAATGGTTGTACAGAGGCAGCTTGTAATCCTATGATTGCAGATGCCTACGAAGGCAACAAAATGAGCCAGATGTTGAATCGTTTCCACATGTGGTTCCCGGGTGGTATCGTAATCGGTTCTTTGATTTCAAAATTCATGACCGATGCTTCTTTACCATGGCAGGCACAAATATGGGTTATTATGATACCTACAGTTGTGTATGCTTTCTTGTTCTGGGGTCAGACATTCCCGAAATCAAAAAGTGGTGCTAGTGTAAATGCATCTCTTAATTATAAATCAAGCGCACCATTATTAGGTATTGCCGTAGTATTTTTCATCTTATATTCATTTGCAGATACGTTTGGTATCAGCAATACATTAGGCGCATCAACTACAACTATTTACTTTGTAATAGCTATTATTTCAATGTTAGCCGGAGTTTATTTGCTATTTGGCGGACTATTCCTGTTTATGTTTGTATGTATGTCGTTGACAGCCATTTCAGAATTCGGCCCTCAACAATGGGTTGGTCTGATTCTGGGAAGCAGTGGTGCTAATCCGATGTTATTATTAGCCTTAACAACAGGGACAATGGCAGTAGCAAGGTTTTTTGCAGGGCCAATTGTTCATAAATTCAACCAGACTGGTGTATTGTTGGGTTCTGCTGTATTGGCAGCTATCGGTTTGTATATGTATAGCTCAATGACAGGCGGTGTATTATATGCTGCCGCTATCGTTTATGCTTGTGGTATCGCTTATTTCTGGCCAAACATGGTAGGTTTTGTAGCAGACAAAATCCCTGCCAGCGGTGCTTTGGGTATGTCGGTAATTGGTGGAGTAGGTATGTTCTCAAGCTCACTTTTCCAGCCAATCATCGGTAGCTGGATTGACAAAGCGCATGCAGAAAAAGCAGCACAAGGTCTTACAGGTAATGAACTGGAATTAGCAGCAGGACAAGCAACTTTAAGTACAATGGTACTATTCCCGGTTATTCTGATTGTAGCTTTTGCCGGTTTATATTTCTATATGAACAACAGAAAAAGCGACAAAGTAGCAGTGGGAGCGTAATAGTGAGATTATATCATAAGATATATACGATATGCAGGTAGGGGTTCAAAATTTTGAACCCCTACTTTTTTATAAAGACATTTACCTGAAAATATTCTTTAAGAACGACTAAACTGCTTCGGCTTCATGCCGATATGTTCTTCAAAGATTCTTGAAAAATGGCTGAGATTGGTAAAACCCAGTTGATACCCCACATCTGAAACAGACATCTTTTCCTCTTTCAGTAAACGGGCAGCTTCTTTCATCCTGAACGCCTGATAATAACTGAAAATGCTATCACCGAAAATCTGTCTAAATATCCGTTTCAGCTTGGTTGGACTCATATTGGCGTGTATCGCCAATTCCTGAATCAATGGCGGAGTAGAAAGATTTTCAAGCACTTGCTCTTTTATCTGATAAATGGCCTGTATATCCCTGCTATTCAAAGCATACAGATGCTTTTCATCCCGCTTTTCTAATGCCATCAATAATCGACAAATCAGTTCCTCCGCCTTGATTCTCAGGAAAAACAGCTCAAAAGTTTTATCGACCGATTCATTCACTATTTCATTCACAATATGCTGTAAAGCCGGATACACGAGTTGCTCAAATAGGAGAGGCTGTGTATTTTCCAAAAGGCTTTGTAGCACCAGAGATTTTTCTGCAGAGGCAAATAATCCTTTCAAATATTGGGCATCTACTTCTATATTAATAACAGAAGTGTTTGAATGAATGGCAATAGCCTCATCGGTATTGATACGGCTTGTAGCAATCAAAACGGAGGGTGTTTCTTTTAAACACTTTCCGGTTGACAGGGTGTCTATATCAGGAAAAATGTTCTGAAACTTGAAAAATATCGTTCGCTTAGAAGCATCTACGTCAGAGTTTTCAACTACAATATCGTCATTCAACTCATAATTACAGACAAGCATCCGGATTTGTTCATTAAAAACAAATCCGGCACAATATCCCTTGCCGAATTTTTCAGGAATCTCCAGTCTTCTGTTTTTTAGTTCTGTGCCTAATGCCCGTGCAAGCCTGAGTAGAACATTCGGTATAGTTTGTTGCATGTCTTTTACGACTATTTTTAGGGCAAATATAGATATTTTATCTTTAAAGCGTCCCGTAATTTTGTCTCATTATTCTAATCAATTCAAATGAATATGAAGACAAAGAAAATAAGTCTCTGGATTATTGTGGTAATAGTATTACTCAATTCTATCGGGCTTTCTATTGTGCTGCCGCTTTTGCCTTTTTTAGTGGGCCAATACCTGCCCTCGCAACAGGTGGTGGTAGGAATGAGCGCACTCATGTCGGTATTTGCGGCCTGCTCATTTTTTTCTGCTCCTGTATTCGGAGCATTAAGCGATAGATTCGGACGCAAAAACATTCTTCTTATCAGTCTGCTGGGCTCCGTAATTGGCTATGTTTTATTTGGCATAGGAGGAGCGCTCTGGATACTCTTTCTGGGTCGCATTATTGATGGGCTTACAGCCGGAAATATCAGTGTATTATCTGCCATTATCTCAGACAGTACCGAACCCAAAGAGCGCTCAAAATGGTTTGGCTATATCGGCTCAGTTATGGGCATCGGAAAAATCGGTGGCCCTGCCCTGGGCGGATTATTGGGAGGTATTTCACTGGCTTTCCCTTTCTATATCACTGCCGGGCTCATCTTTCTTTCTGCCCTGGCAGTCTATTTTATATTGCCGGAATCTTTGCCTCTTGCAAAGCGAACAAAGCAGTTAACCCTCAATAGTTTCAATACCTTTGCACATTTCAAAGATATATTCGGTATTAAGCAGGTAAAGTTGCTGCTCATAGTAGGAGTGCTTTTTTATGCAGGTCTGGGTATATTTCAGTTTAACTTCACCGTTTTTCTGAAAGATGTCTATCAATGGGTCCCTGTTTTTATTGGAAGTTTATTGACATTGGTGGGAATCTGCGAAATTCTTTCACGTGTAATCTTATTGCCCTGGTTATTGAAGCATTTCAGCGAAAGAAATATCGGCATAGCTGGTTTAGTAGGACTGACAATTGGATTAGCCATCATTCTGGCAAGTATCTGCTTGCACTCAGTAGTGCTTATTTCGTTGGCGGTGATATTGATTATTACGGGCGAGGGCTTATTTGACCCAACCTTTAATGGGAAGCTATCTCAATCAGTTGATGAAAGCAAACAGGGGAAATTGCAAGGTGTAAACCAAAGCCTGCAGTCGGCAAATAATATGCTCATTCCGTTGGCGGCAGCTGCCATTTATTTCTATAGCCCGTGGGTATTATATGGGGTGGCCGCCTCTATTGTAGGAGTGGGAGCTATACTATATGCAAGTAGGGGTTCAAAATTTTGAACCCCTATCTAAATGACCCTACTTCACTACCCGATCTCCACGAATCAATCTTAAAATAATTGCGATTACAGCGATTACAAGCAGTATATGAATAATGCTACCGGCACTGTAAACAAAGAATCCCAATAACCATCCAATAATCAGGATCACGGCGATGACATACAATAAATTTCCCATTGTGTTTGAATTTAGTAGTTAAAATAATACTATTCCGGCAATTATTTCGGTGCCTTTATGTATATAAATACTAAAATTTCATGCCAGTCATCCGGCAACTAATCAAACAATTATATTTTGTGCAAGCCAAATAGTGAAACGTACCGATATCGGGAAAACTGTGTGGCGCCTAATCCTTAGTTTTGGATTAACCACATGGGTATGGGTTCAAAATTTTGAACCCATAAAAATCATCCGAGCTAGAGTGTGTCATAAATTATCCTCTACAAACTTCCGGCAATATTCCTTTATCATTTCCCTCACGCGTCTGAACTCTTCTTTTGTTTCTTCTTCGTTTCCCTGAAATTTGGCAGGATCGGGAAAATTATAATGAAATTTCTTCGCATCAGTCGGGAAGTAGGGGCACCGTTCGCTGGCATTATCGCAAACCGTAATCACGAAATCGAAATCAATGTCCAGATATTCATTTACGTTGTTGGATGTATGCCCTGAAATATCAATGCCGTCATCCTGCATGGTAGCTATGGCTTTAGGGTTCACACCATGCGTTTCAACCCCGGCACTATAGACCTTTGCCTTGTCACCTGCAAAATGCCTTAAATACCCTTCGGCAATTTGGCTTCTACACGAATTGCCCGTACATAAAACTAGAATATTTTTCATAGTATTAACAACAACCCGATTCTGGCGGACAACAATTTGATTTGGATATGGCCTCTTTTTCGGCATAGACTGTCACACTAAAAATGCCTCCGTCCTGATTTTTAAATGCTTCAATTTCATCAGCATTCAGATAATTACTCAATATATCATCAGGAATCAGAATAGGTTTTTCTTTCTGCAAAGTTATATGCTGGAATCCACTTTCCTGAATAAGATTTAAATAATCGGCCTTTTGAATGGCGCCTGCTACACAACCGGCATACATTTCGGCTACTTCCTTAAGTTTAGCGGGTAGTTCGCCTACTAATACAATATCCGAAATGCTGAAATGTCCGCTTGGTTTCAGTATTCTTCGTATTTCGGCAAATACTTCTTTTTTGTTGGGGACCAGATTCAACACACAGTTGCTTACAACTACATCAGCCAGATTATCTTTGAGCGGTATGTCTTCAATATCGCCTAATCTGAATTCCACGTTCGTGAAACCCAGCTTTTCAGCGTTAGCCTTAGCTTTTTCTATCATGGCTGCTGTGAAATCAATTCCATAAACCATGCCTGTTTCGCCTGTTTCAGCTCTGGCCACAAAGCAATCGTTTCCGGCTCCTGAACCTAAATCAACCACTGTATCGCCTTTGTTGATTCTGGCAAATTTGGTTGGCAAACCACAGCCAAGCCCCAAATCGGCATCTGTAGCGTAGCCGTCTAACTCGTTGTAATCATCAGCCATAATATTATAGACCTCTGTTGAGCAGCCACCCGCACCACAGCAGGAAGCTTTGTTGGTTGCGGCATCCTGTAAGGCTATTTCGCCATATTTTTGTTTGACTATCTCTTTTAATTCTTGTTCTGTTGTTGTCATTACTGTAATTGTTTATGGTTTATAAAATTGATTTTCGTATAACGTAAACATACGACATAAAAGGGTAAAAAATTTTAGCAACACACTCCTGACTGCTCTTTCATCGTATTTTCAAAGAAATTACCAAACAAGGTTTTAATTTGCTCTAATACCTCTAAATCAAGGCAATAACAAACATTCAATCCACTTACTTCTCCCTGAATGATGCCAGATTCTTTCAACTCACTTAAATGCTGTGATACCGTGGTGCGGCTCAAAGGCAATTCATTAGAAATATCACCCGAAATACAGACTTGTTTGCGGGCCAGCAACTGGATAATAGCTATGCGTGCCGGATGCGAAAGCACCTTGGCAATCTTCGCAATCTCCTGTTGATCGGCCTGAAAAAGTTCTGTTTTAGCGTAAGTCATTGAATAATTTTAATTATGACGTAAATATACGACATAGTTTTTGATTGATGCAAGTATTTAGAAGTTTTATTTTTATTTAGATAATTGTCTGCTAAATCTTTTGCTTAACCTTGAAGCGATCTATACTTATCAGGCTTTTTTGTTTGGATTTAATGAAATATAAACTCGTATTTAAAAAATATACGTCAATACCAGACGTTAAATAAATGGTATTAAATTTGCTCCATTACTCGTATTTACACAATTAATAAGATTTCAGCTTAATTGAGAGTACTAACCTTCATATTCGGAGTATTTACACTAATCATGACAATACAGCCCGTATTGATCTTTAGTACTTTTTTTGCTAAGGAAAAGAGTTGTGGCAAAGAAGGTTTTTGCTCAAAAGCTGTTTCTTGTAGTGCAAAGAAGGCGCTGATTTCTGAAAAGAAGGATATTGAAGTAAAGTCTTGCAGTGCAAAAAAAGAACTGTTATCTGAGAAAAAACCATGTAGTTCGAAAAAAGCACCTGCATCAGACAAAGAAGATTCCGAAAAAAACTGTACGAAAACAGATTGCGGGCCGTTTACGATTTGTTCTTCTTGTTGCATCATACCAATGGACAGACACGTTTTTTCATTTTCTTATTTTATCGAGAAAACTGAAAAAGCAAGGCTGATAAATGAAAATATTTTAAGTAACTACATCTCTGATTTATGGCATCCGCCTGAGTTTGTTTAAAATTCCCGGTTAATTTATTTCTTTAAGATTATTTCTGTTCAAAAAATGGTCTGAGGTAGTATACTTCAGACACGGAGAACCTATGGCTAAGCTGAAAAGAAAACCAGTCATTTTAAATAAATTCAAACATTCAAAATAAATACAGAAATGAAAAAAATATTTTTTAGTATCATTTGCTCAATGATTATGATAAGTGTTGCAGTTTATGCAGATAATGGTGGTAGTAAAAAAACTACCAAAAAGGCTGTAGCCAAAAAAGAAAGTGTAAAAACAAGTTGCCAACCAACACCGGATTGCGCTAAAACAGACTGTCCTACAACGGATTGTCCGATTACACCCGAGTGTAAAAAAACAAGCTGCGCCAGTGCCTCAAGTGGTAGCAAGTAAAATAGATTAATTGAAAAGTCCATCAATACTGATGGGCTTTTCTAATAATAGTAGATATTGCAATTATTCCCTGTGCTTTCTGAAAACACTACTTACATTATCAATCGTTAACACAGCCCAAAGAAAATTATAATAATCAATCTCTTTGCCTGAGTTCCGTTCCTGTATGCCCCATACATAACCAAGGCTACCTTTTAAATAAGGAGAAAATGTATAGTTCAGCCCTGCATACACCCGATTCTGATCGAATATATTAGGGTTGCCCCGCACAGCCTTGCCAAACTGAATAAATATTTCATCATTTAACGCGGCTATTACTGGCCTCTTTAAGCGCTTGAAATGAATCGGTTTTTCCAGTCGCACCATATACCTTGCCCGAAAATTTGGTTGAAAAATATCGTTGTTTAGTAAGTCTCTCTGGCGATATTCAAGTCCATATCTATTAAACAAATTAAAATATTTCACTTTTGTTTCCTGCTCAATTCTTGCCGAAACCCGCCATTCTTTTATCGGGTCTTTATAAGCATCAGAAGGTTGAGCAATGAGTATCCAACTTTCAAAATAACCTATTGGCGAGAATGATATTTTAGTGGTAGGGGTGAGTGTGTAGTGCAACCAGGGCCAAAAACTATTAAACTGGTCTGCCGCAAATACATTCAAATCATTTTCTTCAAGATTTTGTCTGCGGTGTTGCAGCAGCATTTCTACTCTCAGGTTCTTGTTAATGGTATCTGCTAGTACCAATCGCCCCCAGATAACATTATGATGATAATTGGTTTGTGCGTATGATTCCATTAAGCTAAAAACAATAAAGAAGAAAACAACAGCCTTTTTCATGGGGTAGATAATAGATATTCAATGGTTAAAATACAATATAAATACATTTAGCTGATATAGTAAAATAATTTTTCTATTAAGCCGATAGAGATTATAAACTAAACCTGAATTTGTTAATATTCTATCTGAAATAGTTGAAGACCTCCTGTTTTTGCTATTTTTGTCGATAATTCAATTTATAACCTTAATTATAATCGATAGATTTATTTGTTTTGTTATAGAGTCTTCTGAGCGCTTGTGATTTCCATCGCCGCGGGGTGTTGCATAGAGACTCCCCACCGCGCGGCGATCTTTAATTCACGATGGAAAAAAAAAAACAAACAACAAAAAAA
>CBIHRH010000199.1:0-8119 GCA_966212365.1 uncultured Emticicia sp.
GATGGCTTTTATGAAGTAACCCGTGCGTAGGCTTTTATTTATTTAAAATATTTATGAAACTTCATGTGAATAAATTACCCCAAAACATGATATGTTTCCAACCAAACAAGCTCTTTTCAGGGTATTTATGGGGTATTATTATCAAATGAAAGTAACCGTAGTTGGTGCAGGTGCCGTAGGAGCAACCACCGCCGATAACATCGCTCGCAAACAGATAGTTGACGAAGTAGTGTTGCTAGACATCAAACAAGGTGTAGCAGAAGGAAAAGCAATGGATTTGATGCAAACGGCTTCTTTAGAAGGTTTTGATACAAAAATCATTGGTTCGACTAACGACTACGCTAAAACAGCTAAATCGGATGTTGTAGTTATTACTTCCGGTTTGCCTCGCAAACCGGGTATGACTCGCGAAGAGCTTATCGGTATCAATGCAGGTATTGTGAAAGGAGTTGTTACTCAGATTCTTACGCATTCGCCAAAAGCCATCTTGTTGATTGTATCAAACCCAATGGATACTATGACTTACCTTGCCCTGCAAGTAGCTCAATCAATGGGTGTGAACAAAAAACGTGTAATTGGTATGGGCGGAGCGCTTGACTCTTCACGTTTCCGCTATTACTTATCACAAGCGATGGGTGTTTCTCAAGGAGACTTGCATGCTAACGTGATCGGTGGTCACGGTGATACAACCATGATTCCATTGACTCGTCTGGCTACATGGAATGGTATTCCGGCAAGCAGATTTATCTCTAAAGAAGCTTTGGCTAAAGTTGCTGCTGATACGATGGTTGGTGGTGCTACTTTAACTGGTCTTTTAGGAACTTCTGCATGGTATGCACCGGGTATTGCTTCATGTTCAATGGTAGAAGCGATTATCCGTGACGAAAAACGAATTGTACCTGCTTCAGTTTCGTTGAACGGTGAGTATGGCCAAAAAGATATTTGTTTAGGTGTACCGGTAGTTTTAGGAAGAAATGGTTGGGAAAAAATCGTTAACTATCGTCTGAACAAAGAAGAGCAAGCAGCTTTCGCGAAATCGGCTGATGCAGTGAGAAACATGAACAATGTTTTAAGTACTTTGAGCATCTAAGTCTTTAACAGATTAGAAAATTTATTTCTGTTTTTTATACTAGCGAATCTCGTAGTGAAATATCTACGAGATTTTCTTTTCTAAGATGAATTATTAAAACAAATGATTTAAGTTTTTTGTTTTATTTCTTAAATTTGATTACCAAACCTAATATAAAAGCTATATCCCTGATTGTTTCTTACTAACCGTGCTTACAAATGCTTGACAAGAACAACTTTATCGACTTCCTGAATAATCCGCAGTCGTTAAGTCTTAACGACATTATGCTCATGGAAAATATGACCAAAAAGTATCCATATTTTCAGCTGGGCTATACGATGATTGCGAAAGGAATTTATACGAAAGCCCCTGAAATTGCCCACGATGCTATCCGCAAAGCAGCTATTTATGCCCTGAGCAGAAATGCGCTTCGCAAAGTGATAGAAAACGATATTGACTGGACTGCCAATATTACTGCCCGATTAATTGATACACCCACAGAAGTTAAATTTTCGCCTGATTCCATTGAGGAGGAACTAAACCGTGAAAAGTTGGAAGAAGAACTGATAGAATCTATTGCTAAACCCGCTCTACGTAATATACAAGAAGAACAATTGGCACTTATTGAGCAATTTATTAAGAAAGAACCCCGTATTCAGCCTATACGCACAAACATTACCACAGAAGAAGTTGAAGACCTCAGTGAGCGTAGTACTACCATGAAAGGCCCGCTTCTGACCGAAAGTTATGCCAAAATTTTATCCCGCCAGGGAAGATTTGAACAGGCCATAGAAGTTTATCATAAACTTATTGCAAAAAATCCCGAAAAAAATACTTACTTTGCAGAAAAAATAGCGGAATTAGAAAAGAAGATTCTCTGATGCGGAGGTTCTTGATTCGAAATAAATCATTGGTCAATTTAATTTTTATTTGAAAAGATGTACACTACAATCTTAGTTTTGATGGTTATTGTTGCCATTTTATTAGTTTTAATCGTATTAATTCAGAATCCAAAAGGTGGTGGCATATCAAGCGAGTTTAGTGGTGCTGGTTCACAAATGTTTGGTGTGCAACGTACAGGAGATTTATTAGAGCAACTTACCTGGGGTTTCTTTGCATTTATTATTGTAGGAGCTTTGGTTTCGGGTATTTTTATTGATAAAACCGGAACGGCTGCTACGCAAGACAATGGGCTGAATGTAGAAAAAACTCAGACTCGTCCGGCAACTACTCCTGCTCCGACACAAGCCCCTGCTACTGCACCGGCTTCAACACCTGCTAATACAACTCCTGCTCAACCGCAGAAATAATATTAGTCTAAGATATTTTAAAGCCCTGATAAGTTCATATCGGGGCTTTTGCTTTATGAATAATTCCGAATTATTCATTACCAACTTCTTTACCTGATTCTCCTTTTGCTTTCTGCTCATTTTCTTGTTTCAACAATGCTATTTCCTGCGCCAGTTTAGTCATATTCTTTTGTAGTTTCGAATTGACTATTGAGAGGTGAAGCAGATATATTAAGATAATGAAGATAAATCCCGTAAAAACAAGATTCGGGGCTTCATAGACGCCGAATAATCTGGACATAACTTCAAGCCCATTTCTCCAGATGGAGAAGATTCCTAAAACAACCGTACAAATCAGCCATACAATGGCGTATTCTTCCCGCAATTTTCCTTTTACAATTAAATAGGCAATAGAAAGGATAAAAAAGAAATTAATAACAATGGTAATAATCTGAATGCGTGCCATAGTAGTTACAGGTAACGTAGATTTACAGATAAGCTGTCTTATTCCTGAGAATAACTGAAGTAAAATTAAGGAAATTACTATAAATAATAAAGGGTATAGAAACTGATTTCTATACCCTTTATTATTGTGTTTTTATTTTACTTATTCATAACGAAGCGATTCGATTGGATCTAATTTTGACGCTTTATAAGCCGGATAAATCCCTGAGATGATACCTACCACTACACAGACGATTATACCCATAATCATCCAGCCCCAGGGTACAATAAAGCTACTTTTTTCACTAATTACTTTAGCAATGACGTTCCCGACGGATATTCCTAATATAATGCCACCAATTCCACCTAAAATACATATAACAATCGCTTCCATCAGAAATTGTAATCGTATTTTGAATGGTGTAGCGCCAATCGCTTTTCTGATACCTATTTCGCGGGTACGTTCCGTTACCGAAACCATCATGATATTCATTAAAGCAATAGCCGCGCCTAACAAGGTAATAGTACCTATGCCGAAACCACCTATTCTTAAATAACCTGTCACATCTTCAAAATCTTTTGCTAAAGCATCCGAACGCTCCATTTCAAATGATTTTGGCTTGCTGACAGGGTCTTTTCTCACGCGACGCATAACCGCCTCTGCTTCTCCCATAATATAATCCATATCTGATACATTGGGTACAGAGGTGGTTATATCAAAAGTAAGTGTTCGGCTACCCGCTATCTGTCTACCGGTTTCTAAAGGAACCAGCGCCACACGGTCATCCCCTCCCCCATTAATACTTCCTTTTTTCTCCAATACCCCAATAACTTTAAATCTCAAACCAAGTAAAGTAATATCCTTATCAATCGGGTTTTCTTTGGGGAATAATAAAGTAGAAAGTTCATTACCCAGAATCACCACATTATTGGTAAAATCAATATCATTTTTATTAATATCTCTCCCTGCCTGCAATTTATACCCCTTAATAGTCAGAAAATCCTCATCAATCCCACGTATTAAAGTATTAGGGTTAGTTTTTATAGACTTATATTTCAATTGCGCTGCCCCAGCCACGTTTGTATAAATACTAATGGTAGCTGGTGTTTTGCCCTGAAACAAAGTTTTATATAATTTTGCCTCACGGTAATCAATAGGCGGAAAATCTTTATCATTTACACCTCCGCTTCTACGTCTCCATAGCCTTGGGCCTTTAATATCAAATGAGTTCGCCCCCAAGCCTGCGAAACTATTATCTACCGAGCTTTGCATACCATCAATGGCCGTTAGGATACCTACCAAAGAGGTAATACCGATAGCAATAATCAATGCCGTCAGCACCGTACGAAGCATATTTCCTTTGATAGACCGAAGTCCTTCCCGGACGTTTTCTTGTAAATTCATTTGATATTCGCTTAAAAATGGAGAGAACAGGGAGACGCCAAAGGCATCATTTATATTTACAAAGTTCCATAAGAGTTTTGAAACCTACAAACCAATGAGATAATTGATTCAGCCGTTTATCATTATTTTCAGACGAATCGTCTCTTTTTTTTCAAAAACAGGGCTCCATCTCATACTTTTAGATAAAATTAACCAAAATAAACCGAGAAATACCTAATTTGGGTATTTAAATAACCTCATCTAACAAATTTCTTTCATGAAAAAAACTACCCGTTCTCTAATTGTTGGTCTGATGCTATCTGGAAGCTTTAGTTTTGCACAAACCAAAGAGACTTCGAAAGACCCTGTTATTGCCAACATTATTAAAGAAGAAACTGAAAACTCTCAACTAGAAAAAATTGCCTCTGAGTTAATGGATGGCATCGGCCCACGTCTGGTAGGCTCTCCACAAATGCAACAGGCGCATGATTGGGCTATTGCCAAATACAAAGAGATGGGGATCCCTGCCAGAAATGAGAAATGGGGTGAATGGCGCGGTTGGGAAAGAGGCGTATCACATATTGATATGGTTTCGCCACGTGTTAAGTCATTAGAAGGCATGCAACTGGCCTGGAGCCCAAGCACCAAAGGACAGGCAGTTGTGGGAGAGACGATTATTATTCCTGATCTGGCAGACTCATTGGCATTTAAGAAATGGTTACCGAATGTAAAAGGTAAATTTGTAATGATTTCGATGAATCAGCCAACGGGCCGCCCTGATTATAACTGGGAAGAATTTGGTACCAAAGAATCGGTTGAAAAAATGAAAGCTGACCGCAATGCTCAGACCGAGGCATGGACAAAACGTATTAATAAAACAGGATATACTACCCGCACACTTCCGGTTGCCTTAGAAAAAGCCGGAGCTGTGGGTATCGTGATGTGTTATTGGTCAAAAGGTTTTGGCGCTAATAAGATTTTTGGTGCTAATACTAAAACTGTTCCGACGATTGATATTTCTGTAGAAGATTATGGGCTTTTATACAGATTAACTGAATCTGGTATTAAACCGAAAATCAGCGTTCGTGCCGATTCGAAAGAATTGGGTATTGTGCCCACATTCAATACCATTGCTGAAATAAAAGGCACTGAAAAGCCTAATGAATATGTGATGTTATCAGCACACTTTGACTCATGGGATGGTGGTACTGGTGCAACAGATAATGGTACAGGAACAATAGTGATGATGGAGGCAATGCGTTTATTGAAGAAATTTTACCCAAATCCGAAAAGAACTATTCTTGTAGGCCACTGGGGAAGCGAAGAGCAAGGTTTGAATGGTTCCAGAGCATTTGTAGAAGATCATCCGGAAATCGTATCTAATTTACAAGCCTTGTTCAATCAGGATAATGGTACTGGTCGCGTTGTAAATATTACGGGACAGGGTTATTTACATGCCTATGATTATATAGGCCGTTGGTTATCAAAAGTACCAGCCGAATATAAAAAAGGTCTGGAAACCCGTTTCCCTGGTGCGCCGGGCGGTGGTGGATCTGACTTTGCTTCTTTCGTAGCAGCAGGCGCCCCAGGATTTTCTTTGAGTTCACTAAACTGGTCTTATGGTACTTATACCTGGCATACAAACCGTGATACATACGATAAAATAGTATTTGATGATGTACGTAATAATGCCATACTTGCGGCAATATTAGCGTATCAGGCAAGTGAAGACCCAAACAGAACCTCAACAGAGAAAAGTATTTTACCACTTAATGAGAAAGGAGAAGCAGGCACATGGCCTGTGAAAAGATCTCCGACGCGTAAAGGTGGTTTAGATTAATATTTACAAGAAGCCGTCTCAAAAGTAAAATAGACCAAATATTATTTGCCAGCGCTCAACCCCACACCCTACGCGGGCCGCCCTAAATCCCTCTCCCCAACAGTGGGGAGAGGACGCCGCGCGGAGGGACTTTTAGGCCCTTCCCCATTGTTGGGGAAGGGTTGGGATGGGGTCTTAGCCAAATAATATTTTGCGCAAAAAATTTTTAAGGCGACCCTTTTATTTGGCTCAATTTCTTTTCTATTAATCGTTTTTCTGGTTCTGACCTAACCAGTGTTAAAGCTTTTTCATAGCATTGCCGAGATAAGGTATAATCTGCCAGCTCGCTGTATAAATCTCCTTTTGCGGTCTGATAGATATAACTTTGATTCAGACTATTTAATTTTTCAAGGTCTTCTAAAGCTACTTTTGCACCATGTACATAGCCTTTGGCAATAGCTCTGCTCAGGTGTACAAAAGGTGTTGGTTTTAAATCTGCCAGGAGATTGTATAATCTTAAAATCACCTCCCAATTGGTTTTCTCAAAACTTTCAGAAGAAGCATGGTAGGAAGCAATAGCGGCTTCGATATGATATTCACTGATTTCGGTTCCTGCTGAGGATTGTCTGAAAAACTGATAAGCACGAGAGATCATGAAATTATCCCATAAACTTCGATCCTGGTCTTTCAATAAAACGATAGCACCTTTTTCATCGAGCCTTGCTGGAAAACGTGCTACCTGAAAGCACATCAAGGCCAGAAGGGCATTTGTATTCGGCAAATTTGTAATTGGATTTCTAGTTAAAAGGAGGCAAATACGAATGGTATCTTCACATAAATCCTGTCTGATTAACTGATCCGGGTGGGAGGAACTATACCCTTCATTAAAAATCAGGTAAATGATTTTTAGGACAGCTTCTAATCGAGTAGTTAATTCATTTGATTGAGGTACTTCTAATTCAATATTTTCACTTCTTATTTTTTCCTTTGCCCTGTACAGTCGCTTATTGACTGTATCTTCACTTGTCAGGAAAGCTCGAGCTATTTCGGCAGTACTTAAGCCTCCCAAAGTTTTAAGGCTAAGTGTAATCTGAGATTCTAAGGCAATGGCTGGGTGACAACACGCAAACAACATTCTTAGCTGGCTGTCTTCTATTTCGTCTGATAAGAAAAGTTTGCCTAAAGTATTCTCTTCGTACCCAGAAAAATAGGTCAATTCCTGACTAATTTCATTAAATAGTTTTTCTCTACGTAATAAATCAAGCGCCTGGTTTTTTGCTACTCTATAAAGCCACGCCGAGGGATTATCAGGTATCTGACTTCTCCACTCGTTCAAGGCCTTTAGGAGCGTATCCTGAACAATGTCTTCAGCAATCTCGATGCGGTCAAAACCAAACATACGCGCTAAAACAGCAGTCATCTTTCCCGCTTCATGTCGGAAAAGATGACTAACTAATTGATTGATATGCTCGTATTTATTGCTTTCGTTCAAGTTTTTTTATTCAAAATTCTGAATAGGTCTTACCTCAACAATGCTGTCATACTCATACATCGGGCAACCCTTTGATAGCTCGATAGCTTCTTCAATCGAATCAGCCTTTAAAAGCATAAAGCCGCTTACAATTTCTTTTGCTTCGGTATAAGGGCCATCAGTTACTATATGGTTTAAGCCTTTAACACTCTTGCCTGTCGGGTAAAGCGCATCTGTTGCTATGAGTTTGCCTTGCGCGGCTATTCCACCAATCCACGTATTCCACTTTTGTAGTTCGGCCTGCATGTCTTCAGGTGAAAAATTCTCATACATTGATTCAACTTGCATTTCGTTGCGGAAGATAAGCATAAATTTTTCCATGATTCTGTAATTTTAAATAGTGATAAAATTAAATTTCGCTCTGAAGACGAATCAAACTTTCAGTTTTGGACAATCATTCAATATTTTTTTTTAAATTGCTAAAAAGCCGAATCCAAAAGAGCAGGCCATATCCAATAAGACCACTTTTTTTTCGTTTATTGGTATAAAGATTGCTGTAATATCATAAATTAATCCGGTTTTACCCATGAAGAAATTAATAATTTTAATATTGTTTTCGATTTCGTTTGTCTCTCAGGTATTT
>CBIHRH010000200.1:0-8050 GCA_966212365.1 uncultured Emticicia sp.
GCCTGCGCCGGGTAAACATGGAAAACACCAATAAAAAGTTCCCCGGCGAGCTTTCAGGCGGTATGAAAAAGCGGGTAGGTATTGCCCGGGCTATTGTAATGAATCCCAAATACCTGTTTTGTGACGAACCAAACTCCGGTCTTGACCCATTGACTTCGATTAAAATTGATGAATTAATTCAGGAGATTACAGAAGAATATAAAACCACTACGGTGATAATCACCCATGATATGAACTCTGTACTTTCTATCGGAGACTATATCATGTTTTTGTATCAAGGGAAAAAAATATGGGAGGGCAATAGTAAAACTATTCTGGATACCGATGTGCCCGAACTAGAAGAGTTCGTTTTCTCTAATAAGGCCCTAAAGCAAATGAGAGACGATAAACGTTAATACTGCCATGCTTCGGGTTCCGTCTTCCATAAGCGCCAATGAGTTTGAATCATTAAAGATTCAGGATATGACATTCGTCGCCTATCGCAACAACGTCTATCCTCCCCGCAATGAAATTTTCTTCGAAGAACATGCTATCATTTATGTATTAGAAGGCGAAAAGAAATTTATCTCTCCAACACAGGATATTCACGTACAAAAAGGACAAATTCTCTTCTTTCAACGAGGCTGTTATTCGATGAATGAATCAATTGACAGCAATTACAGAAGCCTTGTTTTTTTCTTTCCCGAAAATCTTTTAAAAGAATTTGTTGCGCAAAATCTTGCTTTATTTGAAGATGCCACTGAGGGCCCTTTTGAGCAGATATTAAGCCTGGAAAGCACAGAAAATTTCGACAAATTTGTTGATTCTCTTATCCCTTTCTTTAGTGCCAGAACTAACCTGATGAACCAGTTTTTAAAACTGAAATTCACCGAATTGATGCTGCATCTTCTCGAACTCGACCGTAGTAATCAATTTAAAAGAACATTATTCAAGATATATCAAGGACAGAAAATAGATTTAGGCTATTTGCTTGAAACGTATTATCTGAAACCTTTATCCATTGACGAATTAGCCCGTATCTCTGGTAGAAGCCTTTCGGTATTTAAAAGAGATTTCGAACAACAATTTCATACTTCTCCTGCCGCCTGGATAAAGAACAAACGGCTGGAGTATGCTTCCTTTCTTCTACAAAACACTTCTAAAAACGTCTCCGAAATCAGCCTTGAAATAGGCTACGAGAGCGTTTCACATTTCATCAAAGCATTTAAAGAAAAATACGGTTTTACGCCCAAGAAAAACCATTGAGCTAAAAACACTATTTTTTGGGCGTATTTCGTTAATCCTTATTGAGATATTCTCTTCAATTTTGTATTGTTGAAATGGAAATATATGTATGTCTGATTCTTTTGTAGAATTTAAAAGAATTCTTTTAGAATATGAGAAAATACCCAAATTAGAAAAAAGACAAGCAACTCTTTTTGATATTATGGGCAATGCTCATCACGAAAATACATGTAGTAACATCCTGTCTTTTTTCTTTGATACTCGTAACAATCATGGACTTGAGGATTTATTAATCAGAGCATTAGTAAAAGACTTGAAATTTGAAGAGAAAGAAAAGTTTGAAGAACTTCCTATAAATGTAATTAACATTGAAAGAGAAGAACGTATTGATAAAAATCCGGAAACATTTAGAAGCGGAAGGATAGATTTATTAATTGAGACTGATACACATATAATATGTATTGAGAATAAAATATACCATCATTGTGGAGGAAATCCATTTGAGAGCTATCAAAATTATGTTCACAATAATTACAAGTACAAAAAGCATGTTTTTGTTTTACTAAATCTTGGTGGAGAAATTAATAAATTAGAATTTCAAGTAATAAGTTATAGTTCATTTATAGGAAATATAGAACTTCTTATTGGGAAATATTTGCGAAAAGCAAATGATAAATACCTTACTTTTCTCTTAGATTGTTTATATTCTGTTCAAAAACTTAAAGGCAATTATAGTATGACCAATTCTGAAATAGCTTTTTTGATAGAAAATTACCAAGTAATTGAAACATTAAACCGAAATATAAAAGAAGATTTGCCAAAGGAAATTGAAAGGAAGATAAATAAGTTATTTGGAGAGTTAGAATATGAAGAGGCTTTCTATAAAAAGAGTGGGATTTGGAATGGCTGCTGTATATATTTTACTTTTAGTATAGATGATTTGAATGGAGATTTTGGACTTGATGTGTTATTTTTTGTGGAAAGAAAATGTTGGGAAGTAACATTATTTATAAGAGAACAAGATATAGAAAAAATAAAAAATTTAAGTAATGGATTTAATGAATTAAGTGAATACTTACTAAGTAATGGATCGATTAATTTAGGGAGAGAAAAGTTAGGAGGATATAATAGGTTATTCTTATTAAAAGAATCATATAATTGTGATTTACCTCTCCTTACAAATAGAGTTAATTCAATATTAAATAAAATCAAAGAGTTTAACGATAATTACAGAAACGCTTAAATATAAAATGTCAACACCAAAATCACTATTCGACAAAGTATGGGACGCTCACGTTGTGCGTAAAATCGAAGATGGTCCGGATGTATTCTTCATCGACCGTCACTTTATTCATGAAGTAACCAGTCCGGTGGCTTTCCTTGGCCTTGAAACCAGGGGAATTGATGTATTGTTCCCTGAACGTACATTTGCTACTGCCGACCACAATACGCCAACAATCAACCAACACCTTCCGGTGGCAGACCCGCTTTCAGCTAACCAATTGAAAGCATTAGAGACAAATACTGCTAAATATGGTATTTCGCACTGGGGTTTAGGGCATGCAAAAAACGGTATCGTACACGTAGTAGGGCCTGAAAATGGTATTACTCAACCGGGTATGACGATAGTTTGCGGTGACTCTCATACTTCTACGCATGGTGCGTTTGGCGCGATTGCCTTTGGTATTGGTACATCAGAGGTTGAAATGGTACTTTCATCGCAATGTATTATGCAGCCGAAACCTAAGAAAATGCGTGTGACCATCAATGGCAAATTAGGTGCGGCAGTGATGCCTAAAGACGTAACCTTATATATTATCTCTCAATTATCTGCCGCAGGTGCAACGGGATATTTTGTAGAATATGCCGGAGATGTGTTCAGAAATATGTCGATGGAAGGCCGTATGACGGTTTGTAATATGTCTATCGAAATGGGTGCCAGAGGTGGTATGATTGCTCCCGATGAAACTACTTTCGCTTATTTGAAAGGCAGAGAATTAGCACCAAAAGGAGAAGCTTGGGATAAAGCAGTAGCTTACTGGAAAACCTTACCAACGGAAGAAGGCGCGACATTTGACTTAGAATATACTTTTGATGCTACCGATATTGAACCACAAATTACCTATGGTACAAACCCTGGTTTAGGTACTGGTATCTCACAAAATATCCCATTAGCCAATCAGGTAAAAGACGGGGAGGCCAGCTACAAAAAATCTTTGGGCTATATGGGCTTTGCAGAAAATGAGCAGATAGTTGGCAAACCAATCGACTACGTTTTCCTGGGAAGCTGTACCAATGGTCGTATCGAAGACTTCCGTGCTTTTGCTTCTATCATAAAAGGACGCAAGAAAGCATCTAACGTAACTGCATGGTTAGTACCGGGTTCTCATATAGTAGAATCGCAAATCAAAGAAGAAGGTATCCTTGATATTCTGAATGAAGCCGGATTTGAATTGCGTCAACCAGGTTGTTCGGCTTGTTTAGCGATGAACGACGACAAGATTCCTGCAGGTAAATATGCGGTATCAACCTCAAACCGTAACTTCGAAGGTCGCCAGGGACCGGGTGCTCGTACCCTATTGGCAAGTCCTTTAGTAGCTGCCGCTGCGGCCGTTACTGGTAAAGTAACTGACCCAAGAGAATTAATCTAACATTAAACACCTATTGCTCAATGCAAGGGTTTTAATGAGACTTGCATTGGCTCAAAAATATTACGACAAATGGCTTACGATAAATTTACAGTGCTTAAAAGCACCGCAGTACCTATGCCTATCGAAAACGTAGATACTGACCAGATTATCCCTGCACGTTTCTTGAAAGCAACCAAACGTGAAGGCTTCGGCGATAACTTATTCAGAGACTGGCGTTATAATGGTGACGATACCCCCAAACAGGATTTTGTATTGAATAATCCGATTTATTCAGGTAAAATTCTTGTGGGTGGCCGTAACTTCGGAAGCGGTTCAAGCCGTGAGCATGCTGCCTGGGCTATTTACGACTACGGTTTCCGTTGTGTGGTATCCAGTTTCTTTGCTGATATCTTCAAAGGAAACTCTATCAACATCGGTCTATTGCCTGTGCAGGTAAGTCCCGAGTTTCTGGATAAAATCTTCAAGGCAATAGAAGCTGACCCTAAAGCAGAATTGGAAGTAAACCTGCCAGAACAAACGATTACTATCGTATCGACAGGCGAACAGGAAAGTTTTGCTATCAATGGTTATAAAAAACATAATATGATTAATGGCTACGATGATATTGATTATCTGCAAGCCATGAAAAGCGAGATAAAAACATTTGCTGAGGCAAGTCTCTATTAATCCAAACCGGCAAAAGGAGGCAACAAAACCACTGCTTTAAGCAACAGCAAAATGAAATATATAGAAATAATGGATACAACACTCCGCGATGGCGAACAGACCAGCGGAGTGTCTTTTTCTTCTACCGAGAAACTAACCATTGCCCAGATATTACTGACAGAAGTAAAAGTTGACCGTCTGGAGGTGGCTTCTGCAAGGGTATCGGATGGTGAGTTTCAGGCAGTGAAAAAAATTACATCCTGGGCAGCGGAAAACGGATTGTTGGATAAGATAGAGGTACTAACCTTTGTTGATGGAGATACCTCTGTAAAATGGATGCTGGAGGCAGGAGCAAAAGTAATGAACCTGCTTACGAAAGGTTCATTGAATCATCTTACCCATCAGTTAAAGAAAACGCCAGAGCAACATTTTGAAGAAATTGCGCAGGTAATAGCTTTAGCCAAATCAGAAGATATCAAATGTAACGTATATCTGGAAGATTGGAGTAATGGCATGCGCAATTCTCCTGAGTACGTATTCCAATATCTTGATTTTCTTACCCAACTACCTATTGAGCGAGTACTCCTGCCAGATACGCTGGGCGTACTAACTCCTGCAGAATCTTACGAATTTGTGCATGCTATCGTTCAGCGTTATCCTGATACCCATTTTGATTTTCATGCACATAACGACTATGATTTAGGCGTAGCCAATGTAATGGAAGCTATTCGTGCTGGTGCTAAGGGTTTACACCTGACCGTTAACGGAATGGGTGAAAGAGCCGGGAATGCCCCTTTGGCCAGTACTATTGCCGTGCTGAATGACTTCTTCCCGGAAATAGAAACCTCTGTTGTGGAAGAATCGCTGTATTCTATAAGCAAAATCGTAGAGACATTTTCAGGTTTTGGTGTGCCCGTGAATAAACCGGTAGTAGGAGAGAATGTATTCACGCAAACAGCGGGTATTCATGCTGATGGAGATAACAAAAATAATCTGTACTTCAATGATTTGATGCCTGAGCGTTTTGGACGTAAGCGTAAGTATGCTTTAGGTAAAACCTCTGGTAAAGCTAATATTGAGAAAAATCTACAGGAATTAGGGATTAAATTGTCTCAGGAAGACTTGAAGAAAGTTACGCAACGTATTATCGAATTAGGCGATAGAAAAGAGGTAGTTACGAAAGAGGATTTACCTTATATTATCTCCGATGTATTAGATTCTAATGCTATTGAAGAAAGGGTAGAAGTTATCAACTATGTGTTAACTCATTCAAAAAATCTTCGCCCATCGACCACCTTAATGGTTAAAATTGATGGTCATGTTTTTGAAGAAAGCGCACAAGGCGATGGGCAATATGATGCCTTTATGAATGCTTTAAAGAAGATTTATGCCAAAAAGAAAATCATTCTGCCTATGCTGACTGATTATTTTGTAAGAATTCCGCCAGGGGGTAAAACAGATGCGCTTTGTGAAACTATCATTACATGGGAACATAACAATAAAGAATTCAAAACCCGTGGTCTTGATTCTGACCAGACTGTATCAGCCATCAAAGCCACTCAAAAAATGCTCAATTTGATTCAATTTTAATTATTTAACCATTGTTTTTGCCACAAAGTACTCAATGAAACACAATGTTTCACAATTTTTATGAAGCAATACCTGCCACTGCCGTCAAGCCATGAAGAAATTGGTAGAAAAATTATAAGTGCTGCATATAAAGTACATTCTTCTCTCGGCCCAGGCTTGTTGGAGAAAATATATGAAATTTGTTTGGCGTATGAGCTCCAAAAATTGGGTTTGAGAGCAGAAAGGCAGGTAATAGTTCCTGTTGTTTATGATGAATTGGTTTTCGAAGAAGGTCTTAGAATAGATATTTTGGTGGAAGATACAATAATAGTTGAAGTAAAAGCACTTGATTTAGTAAATCCAATATGGAAAGCACAAGTATTAAGTTATTTAAAAATGACTAACAGACGTTTGGGCTTTGTTCTGAATTTCAATGTTCTATCCATGAAAGAAGGAATACAAAGAGTAATATTGTGAAACATTGTGTTTCATACCGTACATCGTGGCAAGAAAATAATCAAAAATAAATGAAAAAACATATCTTAGTTGTTCCCGGAGACGGTATCGGGCAGGAAGTAACAGCCGTTGGAAAAAAAGTAGTAGAAAAAATTGCTGAGAAATTCGGGCATGAGTTCACCTATGACGAGGCTTTGATAGGCCACGTAGCCATTGAAGCTACCGGAGACCCACTACCGCAAGAAACTCTGGAGAAAATGCGTGCTTCTGATGCCGTACTTTTTGGAGCCGTTGGTCACCCGAAATACGATAATGACCCAACTGCTAAAGTTCGTCCGGAACAAGGTTTATTGAAAATGCGTAAAGAATTAGGCTTATATGCCAACTTACGTCCTATCAAATTATTTGATGAACTATTAGGCGCTTCAAGTATCAAACCTGAAATTCTGAAAGGTTCTGATATCCTGTTTTTCCGTGAACTAACAGGAGACATATATTTCGGAGAAAAAGGTCGCAAAAACGATGGCGATACCGCTTATGATATTGCTGAATACAGCCGCTACGAAGTAGAACGCATTGCCCGCAAGGCTTTTGACGCAGCCATGACACGCGGAAAAAAAGTAATGTCGGTAGATAAAGCAAATGTATTGGAGACTAGTCGTTTATGGAGAGAAACCGTACAAAAAGTAGCAAAAGAATACCCGGAAGTAACCGTTGAGCATCAATTTGTAGATTCAGCAGCCATGTTGCTAATCAAAAACCCAAAACAATTTGATGTAGTGGTTACGGCCAATCTTTTTGGTGATATCCTTACTGACGAAGCATCACAAATTGCCGGTTCAATGGGTATGTTGGCTTCTGCTTCTGTTGGGGATAGCACAGGTGTTTATGAACCAATTCACGGTTCTGCACATGATATTACTGGTAAAGGCCTTGCTAACCCAATGGCCTCAATTCTTTCAGCCGCTTTGATGTTAGATATTTCATTTGGCTTGAAAGCTGAAAGTGAAGCCATCATTTCAGCAGTTGAGCAAACATTGAAAGCAGGTTTCCGTACCGGAGATATTGCAGATGCCTCTACACCAAAAGACATGATTTTGGGTACAGATGCCATCGGCGAGGAGATTTTGAAGAGAATCTAAGCATTATTATAGTTTTCTTATTTATTAGACACGTCACATAGGCCTTATGTGGCGTGTTCTTTTTTTCATCAGATTTATTAGTTAATTTTGATAAAAAATTACTTAAACCCTTCCAATGAAAAAGATATTTTTTGTTCTTATTGCAGCGCTTATTTGTCAGGTCTCATTAGCTCAACTCCCAAAAATCGGTTATGTGTATGAAGATTACGTCACGATAAATCTGAAAGAAGTTAAAGATTTGCAGAATGAAGTGGGTAGTAAAAGAGAAGCATTTGCGAAGGAATTGCAAACAAGAAATCTTGCCTATCAGGAAAAATTCGCAGCCTATCAACAGTCATTGAAAGATATAACCGGCCTTACTAC
>CBIHRH010000201.1:0-8029 GCA_966212365.1 uncultured Emticicia sp.
TTGGGTGGTGGTTGGAAGTAAGTGGTAGGTAGAACAAAACCACATAAAAAAATGCCCTCATGCAAATGAGGGCATTTTTATTATAAATCACTAAAATCAAAACCTTCTAAAAATTTGGTGGTGAAATGACCCGATTTAAATTGCTCATCTTCCATGAGTTTGATGTGGAAAGGAATCGTAGTTTTTACTCCTTCAATCACAAACTCCTGCAAGGCACGTTTCATACGGGTAATTACCTCTTCTCTTGATTGGCCTGTTACAATTAACTTGGCAATCATAGAGTCATAGTTGGGCGGAATAGTATAGCCTGCATACACATGGCTATCAACTCTTACCCCATGTCCACCCGGTAAATGCAGATTAGTGATTTTACCCGGTGACGGGCGGAAACCATTGCTAGGGTCTTCGGCATTGATGCGGCACTCCATAGCGAATAATTTCGGGAAGTAGTTTTTGCCTGAAATTGGTACGCCTGCTGCTACCTTTATTTGTTCTTTAATTAAGTCGAAATCAGTTACTTCTTCAGTAATCGGGTGCTCCACCTGAATACGCGTATTCATCTCCATGAAATAGAACTGACCGTATTTATCTACCAGGAACTCGATCGTTCCTGCACCCTCATAACCGATGGCTGCAGCACCTTTAATAGCTGCTTCACCCATTTTCTCACGCAATTCCTGCGATACAATCGGAGACGGAGTTTCTTCCACCAATTTCTGATGACGGCGTTGGATAGAACAATCACGCTCCGATAAGTGGCATACTTTACCATATTGGTCGCCAACTACCTGAATCTCAATGTGGCGAGGCTCTTCTACAAATTTCTCCAGATATAAACCATCGTTACCAAAAGCCGCTCCTGACTCCATTTTGGCATCATCCCACGCTTTCTCGAACTCACTTTCTTCTTTGATGATACGCATACCACGGCCACCACCTCCGGCAGTTGCCTTCACAATAACCGGATAACCGATTTCTTTGGCTATTTTCTTGCCTTCTTCAACCGATTCCAACAATCCTTCAGAACCCGGAATAACAGGTACACCAGAGTCTTTCATGGTAGCTTTCGCTGTAGCCTTATCTCCCATATAGTTGATTTGCTCAGCAGTAGCTCCAATGAATTTGATACCATATTCAGCACAGATTCTTGAAAACTCGGCATTTTCTGATAAAAAACCATAACCCGGATGGATAGCATCGGCATTAGTAATTTCTGCAGCAGAGATAATATTCGGGATATTCAGATACGACTGCTTGCTGACTGCAGGTCCGATACAAACGGCTTCGTCGGCAAAACGTACGTGTAAACTGTCGCGGTCGGCAGTTGAATAAACAGCCACCGTTTTTATGCCCATCTCCCTACAGGTTCTGATGATACGCAGGGCAATTTCACCACGGTTGGCTATAAGTATTTTCTTGAACATATAGTTTCAATTAGGTATTGTAAGCGTTTCGGCTATTGAATCAATTAACAATTTTACAAAAAATGTTATAAGCGCATTTTGGCAGTCAAGCCTATCAAGGTTCTACCAGGAATAATGGTTGGTCGAACTCAACAGGTGAGGCATTATCAACCAATATCTTCACAATTTTTCCTGAGATTTCTGATTCAATTTCGTTAAACAGCTTCATCGCTTCAATAATACAAACCACTTTACCAGCTGATACTTCGTCACCTACTTCTACAAACGATGCTTTATCAGGACCAGCAGAGCGGTAGAATGTACCAATCATCGGGGATTTGATAGTGATTAGTTTGCTTGTATCTGCAGCAGGTTGAGCCGCAGGCGCGGCAGGCTGAGCCGCAGGAGCTACCGCAGCAGGGGTTGGGGTAGAAACAGCGGCCTGAATAACAGGTGCAGGTGCTTGCTGAACCGCTACCGGTGCTACGTTCGAATAGCGCTTAATAGCCAGTTTTAACTCCGATGTTTCGATATTTACTTCATCTAATCCTGATTGAGCAATAAAGTCTATCAGTTTCTGAATGTCTTTTGTTTCCATGAAGGGTAAAGATTTGTCGTTTGTAATTGAGTATTTTTATCTGGTTTCAGGAGTATTTTTAAAATAATACCCCTTTCCCTGAATCCCTTTCCCCAACAGTGGGGAAAGGGACTTTTTATTTTTATCACCCCTCCCCACAGTTGGGGAGGGGAAGGGGTGGGGTTATTCTCCTACAAAAGTAAAAATAAAGACGACACCCCCAAAGAAATCAGGAACGCTTATACTTGATTTAAGGATTAAAAAACCCTTAAATCAATCTATTCACTCCCGATTTCTATACAAATGCGATGTCGTCTTTTATGAATATTTTATTTCTCTTTTACTCGTGAATCGTATTCGTAAGTAGATGTATTTACACGAATCAACTCATCGTTTTCAATGAAAAGAGGTACTTTAATCGTTGCCCCGGTTTCAACAGTTGCCGGTTTCGATGGGCTGTTGGCAGTATCTCCTTTTACACCTGGCTCGGTATAAGTTACTCTTAATTCTACATACGCAGGTAACTCTACACTTAAAATAGTTTCGGTTTCAGCGTGTACCAGAATATCTACTTGCTGTCCTTCTTTCAGTAGGTCGGCTTGTGGAACCAGTTTATCTTCAATGTTTACTTGTTCGAATGTTTCGGTTTCCATAAAGTTGAAGCCTGTTTCGTCTTTGTAAAGAAACTGGTATTGTCTTTTTTCTATTCTTGCTGTGGTAACCGTTACGCCAGAGTTAAAAGTATTATCAATTACTCTGCCTGTGCGAAGGTTACGAAGTTTTGTTCTAACGAAGGCTGGTCCTTTTCCTGGTTTTACATGTTGGAACTCCACAATTGTATATAAATCATTGTTCCAATCGAGACAAAGGCCATTTCTAAAATCTGCTGTTGTTGCCATTACTAATTAGTATTAACTAAAATAAAGCTTAATTATCAAATATATTTATCTTTCAAAATTAAAGACCATACTCACAAAAGGCATCATCGGAACATCATATTTAAAACGTCCGAAATCGACATCTTTGCTGTTTCTGCGATAGCGTGCGTTGTATTGACTAAACATGAAGCTTACACCGGCTCTGAGTGTGAAACCCTCTTGAGGTCTGAAACCAATGTATATTTCATTAGAAGTAGTACCTCTACCGCCAAAAGCTAAGTTTAAACGTGGTGGTCTCACATTCAGTGAGTCTAATACCAGCCCACTTTTATTATTTACAATTAGTGAATCTCTTGTTTTTCCAAAGGCAAATCCGATTATATCAAAATTAGCCCCTATGAGTACTTTTTTAGTCTGTAATTCTACAACTAATGGAATATTAAAAGCGGTTGCATTTGCTTTGGGATAAGGAATGATAGTAACATTTTTGTTTTTCGATTCCATACCTGTATAGGTTTTACCCTTGGCAGAAAAAGAGGTTATTCTCAAACCCGTTCCGACTGCAAAATTGCTCTTCTTGCCCATTACTAAAGTCTGGCTATACATAAACGATGGAACCGAGGTCTTTTTGTCGAAACCATAGCTTAATGCATAATTCTCAATAACCCTCATTCGCTGAGCAAACGAAACATTGAACCCTAGCAGGGTTATAGTTAATATCAGTAATTTTTTCATTTTACTGTGTTGTGATAGATAGTGTCTATTTCTTACTTTCTTAGTACGCCCACTTTACATAGGCTGAGCCCCACGTAAACCCCCCTCCAAAAGCTGCCAGAATCAGGTTATCGCCTTTTTTCAATTGCTTTTCATAATCGAAAAGACAAAGAGGGATAGTACCGGCAGTAGTATTACCGTAGTTCTGAATATTAAGCATTACCTTTTCGTCGCCAATTCCCATACGACGGGCAGTGGCGTCAATGATACGCTTATTAGCCTGATGAGGTACCAACCAGGCAACATCATCTCCTGTCAGATTATTGCGTTCCATAATTTCAGCTGAAATGTCAGCCATATTGGTTACCGCAAATTTGAATACAGATGGGCCCTCCTGATGAATATAGTGCAAACGTTGATCAACAGTTTCATGACTGGCAGGGAAGCGACTTCCGCCACCTTTCATGATTAAATGATTTTCACCAGATCCATCAGAACGTAGTAGAAAATCCATCAGCCCATTCTCTTCGGTTGTAGGCTCAAGCATCACAGCACCTGCACCGTCGCCAAACAGTACACAGGTGGTGCGGTCGGTATAATCAACGATAGCAGACATCTTATCTGCACCGATAATAATCACTTTTTTATATCTGCCCGATTCGATGAATTGCGAACCTATCGATAAGGCATATAAGAAACCTGAACAAGCAGCCAGAATATCGAAGCTACCAATGGTAGGGATACCCACCTGCGTACAAACCAGATTGGCTGTCGAAGGGAACATATAGTCGGGGGTTACCGTCGCGCATATTACTAAATCTACTTCTTCGGGCTGAGTGTTTGTTTTTTTGAGAAGGCCTCTTACGGCTTCAGCTGCCATATGAGAGGTTGCTAAACCTTCTCCACGTTGAATATGGCGCTGTTTGATACCTGTTCGGGTGGTTATCCACTCATCACTGGTTTCTACAATCTTAGATAAGTCTTCGTTTGTCAAAATATCTTCTGGCACATAGCCATGAACACCTGTGATAGCTGCTCTAAGTTTCATTGTACGATTTTTTTCCAACCCCTAACAGAAGGAGATATTTAGGTTGCTTTTCGTTACTGGGGTTAGTTTATCAGTAGGAAAAGTATCATTTAATAACAAAAAATAAGCCAGTAATGTTATACACTACGGGCTTATCTATTTTCGTATGCTTCTACAATTTGTTCGGTTACCTTTGAGTCTACCTGACGCTTGGCCAGTAGAATCATGTTTTTGATAGCTTCAGGACTTGAGATACCATGTGCTACAATTACATTGCCTTTGATACCGATAATCGGGCTACCGCCGCCTACTTCGTAGTTCATGCGGTCAATCAAAGGGTCTTGAATACCTTGCTCTGCTGCGTAGTCATATAACGACTCACCCATTTTAAAAATCACATTTCCGGTAAACCCTTCTGTAACAATCACATCGGCTTTGCCATCAAACAAATCGCGACCTTCAACATTACCAATAAAGTTTATCTTTTTGTTGATTTTTAATAACTGATAAGCTGCCTGAACAACGGTTGAACCTTTTTGTTCTTCTTCGCCGATATTTAGTAATGCCACTTTAGGACGTTCTATGCCAAAAGCAAATTTGGCGTATAAAGAGCCTAATTCTGCAAACTCGGCCAGTACTTCCGGCTTGCAATCGGCATTAGCGCCTATGTCGAGCATAAGGCTATATCCACCATTTTTCAGAGGGAAAAAACCGGCTATAGGGGGACGTTGGATATTGCCCACTGTTTTTAATGTAAACAGCGAACCCACCATCATTGCACCTGTATTCCCCGCACTACAAAACGCATCTACCTGCTTTTCTTTTAAAAGCTTAAACCCAACTCCAATGCTGGAATTGGGTTTTTGAGAAAATGCCCTTGTAGGATGCTCACTCATCTCGATAATGTCATCGGCATTAACCATTTCAATAGCATGAGCAGGATATTTCAAGGTTCTTAAAATATCTAACATCACTCCCTGCTTGCCTACCAATACAAGTTTCGTACCTTCAGGCAAATGATTAGCAGCTATTACAGCACCTTCGATAATGGCTTTAGGAGCAAAATCTCCTCCCATAACATCAACGGCAATTTTCATAAAGGAATGGCTTTAGTGAATAAATGTTTGCTTGTTTCTGAGTGATTTTCGAGAGTGTAATCTACTCAGGTAAATAATCAGAAGCAAGTATTTACGATAAAGTCTTACGCTTTTTCGTAGCTTTCAACCACTAATTTACCTTTATAATATAAATTTCCTTCAAATACGTGTGCACGGTGACGTAGGTGGATTTCACCTGTCGATGCGTCTACCGACAATGCTTTTGTTGATAAAGCATCGTGTGTTCTACGTTTATCTCTTCTTGTTGTCGAATGTCTTCGTTTTGGATGTGCCATTGTTCTATTTAATTAAACTAATACCGTCTTTCCCAAGCCGGCATTAATGTTTTGTACTTTATATTAACTTAATTCTGTCCGTCTTTTGGATTCTTCAGCGATAGGAGAGCTGCCCAGCGAGGGTCTATTGCCTCTTCTTTTTCTTCGTCTTCTCCTCCTTCGTCTGTCGAATAAATAAATTTATCGTCCTCTTCCTCATTTTCATTTCTGAATCGTGGGTGTAATTTCTTCATAGGAAGCGATACCCCGATAAAGTCATAAATGTGTTGGGCAAGGTTAATAGTTGCGGTGTTTTGAGGAATTATCTCTATTTCATCGGTGATTTCTTCGTGTCTGTCACCAAATTTATAGATGTATTTTTCTTTCACATGAATTGGTTCCTCGAAAGGTTCCAAGCAACGGTCACATATTAACTCTACCACCCCTTTAATATCAAAAGACAATTGCATCAACGCCGAGTTCTTATCAAGTACTACAGTGGCTTTAAAATGGCCGCTTGTAATAATATCCTGTTCAAAAAACTCGAAAAATTCATTGCCCCCTTCAAACTCATAAGTATAATGCTTATTATTTTCGAGGCCCTGAATATGAATGTCATATTTTGATGTTACCTTGCTCACGTTTTTACAGAAAGGTTGCAAATTTACTGCTAATTTTGGAATTAAGAAAGTTTTTAAAGAAAATGCTTAAAATTCTTAGAAGTCATCGTGTGTTTTTTATCCTGTTCTTATTATGGTTGATTATTCTGGCTTGTTTACAGATAGCTTTTTCGCCAACCGAAATGATGTTTTGGGTAAACCGACATAATAACTCTTTCCTTGATACTTTCTTTCAGTATATTACGCTCTTAGGTGAAGATGGCTTCTGGTTAATACCTTTAGGGGTATATCTGTACCAATATTTCAGCCAAAAAAAAGACGTAAAAACTAAAGCAATAATGCTTATAATTATTTGGATTACCAAAGGAATTGTTTCCATCGCTTTGAAAAATCTTTTTAATCTGCCCAGACCTATGGAGGTCTACGAACATAGCGGTCGAGCCATTCATGTAGTTCAGGGTTTAGAAATACATCATTGGCAGAGTTTCCCATCAGGGCATACTTTTACTGGCTTTGCTTTTGCCTGTTTTTATATGCTGGTGGCCAAGAATAACAGGCTTGGTTTTTTGTGGTTGGGTTTAGGCATGCTGATAGGGTATTCGAGAGTATATTTGTTTCAACATTTTCCGAGAGATGTTTTTGCTGGGAGTATAATGGGGGTTGCGGTGGTGTTGGGGATTGTGCTTATTGTGGGGCGAACGTCTCGTTTGCCGTCGGAAGAGAAAGTGTAGTTCGTGTAAATGCATTGTCGTCAACTAATGAACCAACTGCGAGCAAGATGCTCGCACCACATGAGCCACAAGTTTACTTCCGATTATCCTCACCCAATACCATACTCAAATAACTACTATACCGGCTTTCAGCAATAATACCCTCTACGACCGCATCCTTTACTGCACATTTAGGCTCATCAATATGCAAGCAATTGTGGAAACGGCATTCACCCAATAGCTCTCTCATTTCAGGAAAATAATGGCTGATTTCTTCTTTCTCCATATCTGCCAATCCTAATTCTTTGATACCCGGTGAGTCAATGATAAAAGTCTCGGAGTCGATTTCAAACATTTCGGCAAAAGTAGTGGTATGCACCCCTTTATTGGCAAAAGTCGAGATTTCGGAAGTGCGCAAATCTAAATCCGGTGCAATGGCATTTACCAAGGTAGATTTACCAACACCTGAATGACCTGATAAGAGTGTTACTTTCCCTTTCAGCAATTCGCTGAAAGTATCCACCCCTATATTATTGATAGCAGAAGTAAACAAACATTTGTATCCCAGGCTTTCGTATAGGTCGGCAAGTTCTTCCTGATAGGCTATCATTTCATTGTCTAAAATGTCCAGTTTATTAAAGACCAGAACAGTTGGAATACGGAATGCTTCAGCAGTTACCAGAAAGCGGTCAATAAACCCTTGTGAGGTATTTGGTTCCCTGAGCGTG
>CBIHRH010000202.1:0-8029 GCA_966212365.1 uncultured Emticicia sp.
AAAACAAAGTGTTGATATAAAGCGAAATTAAAGGCGCAAAAAGCATAAAAGTTCAATTGTATTTTTTTTATAAAAACCCAAACGCTACCAAACACCATAGTTGCGCATTCCCGTTTCAGCAAGGAAAGTAAAGAAAAAAAACGGAATTAGGTAATTTAGCTCATTGTAAAATTATTAAAAGGCAGGAAAAACTAATGATGCAGAGATAGGAAAAGTGAAAAGAATAATGTAGGTTGAGGTGTTTGATAAAGGGCAGATTTAAAACCAGCTATTGTCAATTAACATAAGTATTAACCTTAAATTTTTAAAAAAATGAAAATTCTAAAAACTATCCTATTTGTTATTCTTGGTATTGTAGCTATTTGTTTAATAGCAGCATTGTTTATCAAAAAAGATTACGCTGTTGAAAAAGAAGTGGTAATCAACCAACCGAAAGCAGTTGTATTTGATTATATTAAAATGCTGAAAAATCAGGACAACTTTAGTGTATGGGCAAAAATGGACCCTAAAATGAAGAAAGAATATAAGGGCACTGATGGAACAGTCGGATTTGTATCGGCCTGGGATAGTGAAGATGGTAACGTAGGAAAAGGCGAGCAGGAAATAAAGAATATTGTTGATGGCGAAAGAGTAGATTATAATCTACATTTTATTAAACCATTTGAGTCATCAAGTGATGCCTATATGGCTACCGAAAGCGTGGATTCGACCCATACAAAAGTAAAATGGGGCTTTGTAGGAAGAATGGCATACCCAACTAATCTGATGCTGGCCTTTATGGATATGAACGAAGCAGTCGGAAAGGATTTTGCCACAGGATTGACCAACTTGAAAGGTTTACTTGAAAAATAACTCTAAAAAAATGGCTGTAATTAAAACAAAATACCGGAACAAAAGTGTTAGAGATGTTCTGAACACAACTTCAACCAGAAAAAAACGTTTAGATTGCTTTGATTTACTTAAAATGGCAAGTCAGCAGGAAACAGAGAAAAAAATTGAAAATGTATTGGTTGTATCAAATCTAATAGCAAATTTTCAACGATTAATACACGAAAATTTTATTTCGACGGCAAACGTTAAGTAATCATTCAATCTTAAATACGTAACAAACAAATCACATAAATATATAAAATGGCAGCAGAAAAAGACGTAACCAGCGACAAATTGAAGATTCTCCAAACAACCATGGAGAAATTGGACAAAACTTTTGGTAAGGGTACCGTAATGAGATTAAGCGATACAAAAGTTTTAGAAATTCCTTCTATTTCTACTGGCTCACTTGGACTTGACCTTGCGTTGGGTGTAGGTGGTTTTCCGAAGGGACGTATTATTGAAATATATGGACCTGAATCTTCTGGTAAAACAACCCTGGCAATGCAAGCCATTGCAGAAGCCCAAAAAGGTGGTGGTATAGCAGCATTTATTGATGCTGAGCATGCTTTCGACCGTGTTTATGCCCAGAAATTAGGTATCGATACTAAAAACTTATTGATCTCACAACCTGATTACGGTGAGCAGGCACTCGAAATTGCCGAACATCTGATTAGCTCGGGCGCAGTTGATATCTGTGTCATTGACTCAGTAGCTGCGCTTGTACCTAAAGCAGAGTTAGAAGGCGATATGGGCGATAGCAAAATGGGTCTTCAGGCACGTATGATGTCTCAAGCCATGCGTAAGTTAACGGGTACTATTAACAAAACAGGTTGTTGCTGTATTTTCATCAACCAGTTACGTGATAAAATTGGTGTGATGTTCGGTAACCCTGAAACCACTACGGGTGGTAATGCCTTGAAATTCTATGCCTCTGTCAGAATTGATATTCGCCGTATCGGTGCAATCAAAGATGGTGAGGATGTATTGGGTAACCGTACCCGTGTAAAAGTGGTTAAAAATAAAGTTGCTCCTCCGTTTAAAGTAGTAGAATTTGATATTCTTTACGGACAAGGCGTATCTAAAGCCGGTGAAGTTCTTGATTTGGCCGTAGACCTTGAAATTGTGAAGAAAGCAGGTTCGTGGTTCTCTTATAATGGCAGCAAATTGGGACAAGGACGCGATGGTGTGAGAGATATGTTGAAAGATAATCCTGAATTGCTTTCAGAATTGGAAGACAAAATCAAAGCCGCAGTGGCAACTAACTCCGATGCCCTAATGGATACCAAACCAGGTGACCAGGATGGTGTTGTAGACAATGACGAGTAAAATAGATACATTAGGATATAAGTTTGGATTCGAAAAAGGCCGCCCATTGGGTGGTCTTTTTTTTGTGTATGTGACCCACTCTTTTTCAATTCTATTTTTTCCTTTTTCCGCTCTCCATTTTCCTTTTATTCAAAATTCTATCAAATTTTCAAACGTCACCGTCCTGATTTCTATCCAATCATCAAAAGTATCTTGAGGGCTGTCAACCTATTCTCTTGCTTTGTTCCCATAATCAAACGCAAAAAATATGTGGACACACCTACTTAAACGAATACTAAAGATCAGTAAAGCCAAAGCCACCGACACCCCCGACCATATCGAAGATCCGGTATAGATGATGAAGCTTGCAGTGGTAGAATTAGAAGAAGCCATAACCAAAGTAACCAAAGCTTTAGCTGTTGCCATGGCCAATCAATTAAGGTTGGAAAAAGACCATGAGCAATTCAAACTGGAAGGTATTTCATGGTATCAGAAGGCAGCCATTGCCCTGCTGAGTGGTAATGAAGACCTGGCAAAGAAAGCTCTTTCACAAAAAGCTTTAGCCGAAAAGAAAGAAACAGAGTATGGAGCACTGGCCGAAAATTCACGCCATATGGTGCAGCAATTAAACGAGCAATTGGATGAATTTAAACTTAAACTGGAAGAAGCCAAAACCAAACAGCGCATTTATGCTGCCAAAGCTGAAAGTGCCAAAGCTCAGAAACAAATTTCTGAGTCATTAGGAGGACTGAATTCTACCGCACTCGCTAATATGAGCAAATATGAAGATAAAATTAACCAATTAGCCGCAGAAGCTGAAAGCCTTACCTCTTTAAATTCCATGACGACCGGGTTGAACAGAGAGTTTCGGGAAATGGAAAATAATATGCTGGTGCAAAGCGACTTAGAAAAGTTGAAAAACCAGTTAGCAATTGAGCCGGAAAAGCAGAAGGAAGAACGAATGGATGAAATTCAGAAAAAATTTAATGAGATGAATCAATCAAATAGCACAGTGCCTCAACCGAGCAATCAAAAGCCGGATATAGATAAATTATTAAATGATTTTTTTAAACAATAAAACTATAAAAAACAATGTCGATTAATTTAAAAAAAGGTGGTTCGATTAACCTGACCAAAGAAATGACCAAACTTAACAAAGTAATGATTGGATTAGGCTGGGAACAAACAGGCAGAAGTGTAGACTTAGATGCCTCGGTATTTATCTTAGGCGCTAATAGCCGATTATTATCAGATGAGTATTTTGTATTCTACAACAATCTAAAGTCGCCTGATAAAGCTGTGGAACACATGGGCGATAACCGCACTGGTTCGGCAGAAGACGATGACGAGATTATCTTAGCCAATCTCGAGAGTATTACGCCTAATGCGGCAGAATTAGCAATCTGTGTATCTATCCATGACGCTGTTAACCGCGGACACAACTTTGGCTTATTGAAAGATGCTTACATCAGAATTATTGATGTAGACAGTAAAAAGGAAATTACCAGATATGATCTTGATGCCTCGCACTTTGTTGAAAACTCTGTAGTATTTGCCAAAGTGAAGAAATCTGGTAACGAATGGTTTTTCCATGCAACC
Organism: uncultured Emticicia sp.; assembly: GCA_966212365.1. Taxonomy (GTDB): domain Bacteria; phylum Bacteroidota; class Bacteroidia; order Cytophagales; family Spirosomataceae; genus Emticicia. The sequence continues at coordinate 3,778 of CBIHRH010000202.1, forward strand.
TCACAAGGTTCTATGACCGAATTGCAAGGTTTAGTTGATATGTTTTTTTAACCTCTGCACTTAATGATAAATCTCACAAAAAACGCAAAGATTTCATTAGAAAAGAATGGAATCGATTTAAAAGAAATTACCGTTGGCTTAGACTGGGGAAGTATTAAACATAAATCTTTTTTTGGATTACTAAACAACGACGAAGCTGTTGACCTGGATGGGTCGGTGTCTCTTTTTGACAAAGACAAAAAAGAAATTGAAACAATCTATTACAATAATCTGAAATCAAAAAACGGAGCCATTAAACATAGCGGAGACGATAGAATTGGAGATAGTGGCGCAGATAATAAGGATAATGAAGTAATAAGTATCAATTTAGAGACGATTGCCGCAGATGTAGATACTATATTCTTTTATCTGAACTCTTACAAACAACAGGATTTCGCTACTATTCCCTATTCAAAAATCAGAATTATGGAGGGCAAGCATCATAATCCCAAGAATATATTTGCCAGTTTCAACTTATCATCTGATGCAACCTATGTTGGGCATGTATCGATGCTGATGGCAAAACTGAAACGCACGCAAAGCGCACGTTGGGAATTTACGGCTTTAGGCCAACCCATCGCCGCCAAAGATATTGCTGGGACTATCAAGTTGATTCAAAGGGAATATCTGTAGTAGATATTCATGGGTGCTACGGTGGTAGTACCCACACTGCTGTTATTTAATATCGGTCAGAACCCGATATTCCCCAGCTACTAAATCTCCCAACTCAATCATCCCCATTCTGACACGCACCAACTTTAGTACTTCATAATGCAACTTATAACACATCCGGCGAATCTGGCGGTTTAATCCCTGAATGAGAATAATTCTGAAAGTAAACTCATCTATCTTTTCTATCTGGCAAGGCAAAGTCATTTTTCCCATGATTTTGATGCCATTTGCCATAGACTCCAGGAAATGTTCATCAATAGGTTTATCAACCGTTACAATATATTCTTTCTCGGTTTTATTTTCATTACGCAGCATTTTATCATAGAGTGTCCCATCATTTGTCAGAAATAACAGTCCTTCTGATGCTTTATCCAGCCTACCTACCGGAAAAAGTTCTTCTTCAAATGGCAGAATATCTTTCAGATTATCAGTTATGGCCTCGTTCATTGTAGTTTCTATACCACGTGGCTTGTAAAAAGCGATATATATGAGCGTTTTCCCTTCCTTTAATACCTCATTACTATAAACCACTTCATCAGTCCGGTTCAGTTCTATATTAGTATTGACAGACGACCCATTTACCAGAACCTCCCCCGACAGTATGATTTCCAGCGCTCTCCGATTAGATACCCGTAACTTCCAGACCAATAGATATTGCAGGCGGTTTCTGAAAGTCATTGGTTAGGCATTTTGGGTTCTACCATCACTACTTCTTCTTTCTCTACAATCACTTGTCCCTCTGCCAGATCTTTCGTTTTTCTTACAAATTTCTTTTGGGTGAGTATGACAGGCGCTAAGGTTTCGTTGCGTCGTTTAGAATAATAAGCTGCCAGAGAGGCCGCTGACTCTTTCACAGTATTTGGTATCTTTTTACCCGCTTTGTATTTCACTACCACATGTGAGCCTTGCGCATCACGCGCATGTAGCCATAGGTCTTCTTTATAGGCATATTGTTGGGTAAGCAAGTCATTATTTTTAGCATTTCTGCCAACCAGAATTTCAAAGCCTTCTACTTCAAATCGTTTGAATAAATCTTTATAATTGACTGTCTGAAAGGAATTACGGACAAGCTTGTTAGCTTTCAGATAATTACGCAGGGCTTTCAGATGCTCGGCCTGTTCTATTTTTTCAATATGCAGATTCAGATTTTTCAGCAATTTTTCACGGCTTTCGATGTTTTCCATGAGTTTCTCAATTTCTATCTTTTCATTCTTGGCCTTACGATAGAAATTTTCCGCATTTTTCTGTGGAGAGAGTTCGGGTTTCAGTTTAATAACGATATTCTTATCCCGATAAAAGTCAAATAATTCAGCTTTTTCGGCCCGTTCCGGTATCTGATGCAGGTTTGCCATCAAGATATGTCCTATTTCTTCATTTTTAATCTCTGAATCAACGGCATCTAATCTTTTATAAGCATCTTTCAGATAGAGGTCAGTTTGTTTCTTTTCCTTAGTCAGCTTCCGTAAAATCTCTGCCTTTTCTTTATCAAGCGTACTGACTTTATTATAAAGTATATAGAAAGCATTGATAGCTTCGATAGGCTGTTCAAACTCTTGCAAAACCTCCCCTATCGGCAAAAGCGACAAATGTAATTGATGTTCCCATCGAATAATATAGTATCGCGGATTTTCTAACTTATGAAGTACTTCCTGTATTCTTTGCCAGGTGATAGGTTCTTCTTCCAGATAAGCATTCACTACTTTTCCAAAAGTTGGAAATAGTTTTCGGTAATCCTGATTATTTGCCAGAAATGCCTCATAAGATTGGTCTATCGAGCGGTCTAAAGTGCTGATCCGAAGGTTTTTATCGGCTACAATTTTACTATGAAAAAGATCAATTACTTCATCATTCTGAAACAGAATAATATTAGACCTATTGCCATACATCTTGAAAACCACCGAGAAGCCTTGCTCAAAATTAATAACAAAGCATCGCTCGTTCAGAAACTGCCGCACACCTGTTACCTCTAAATCCATCAATTGATTAAACAAATCAATGCTATTTTTTCTGGCCCTTTCAAACTGGTCAGTGAAATACAAGCAGGAGAAATCGGGGAAGACTACAGCTTTAATGAAGAATTCCTTATAGTTTTTCTTTTTTCCACGGGCAGCAGCAAAACCAAAAACCAATTCATCTTTTTCCTGACTGAAACATTCCATGAGTTTCAATCCGGTAATTTTGGTCTCTATTTGCCTGGTGAGTTGCCGTAAGAAATAATAATTATTTTGCACGATTCAATAGTAATAATTCTGCAAAGGTAACCGAATTTGAATAAATACCGAAAAAGCTGCAACCAGCCTTATAGAACCTAAAAGTAGCCGTAAAATAAATTTAACAATTAAGGCATATAAAGCTGCACTATTAAGCTTAACTTCGTTTAACACCCAAGCGCCTATACCCATGCCTTACTACAAAAAATTATTTGACGAAACGAGTTTATCCGGTGAAAAAAAGAAGCGCATCGCTGATAAGATTTTACTTTTACGAGATGCATTAGATAAACAAATTCCAACAAGAACTCTCAATAGTAAGTTAATCTTAGCCACCTGGAATATCCGTGAGTTTGACTCCTCAAAAGGTGGCGAACGCCTCATTGAATCATTTTATTATATAGCCGAAATCATTGACCGGTTTGATTTAGTGGCCATTCAGGAAGTGAGAGAAAACCTGAAAGCGCTTAATAAATTAAAAGAGATTTTAGGAAGTAACTGGGATTATATTTACACCGATGTAACAGAAGGAACAGGAGGTAATGGAGAAAGGATGGCTTTCTTATTTGACCGCCGAAAGGTAAAATTTGATGGATTGGCAGGAGAAGTAGTTAATCAGCCCATTAGAAAAAAAGAAGGAAATAAAATTGTTGCGCTGCCAAGTGTGCAGTGGGTACGTTCTCCTTTCATTTGTGGTTTTAAAGCAGGTTGGACAAATTTTATGCTTTGCACAGTTCATATCTATTATGGCGAAAGCAAACCTGAAGATTCTGTGCGGGTACAAGAAATAAAGCAGATTGCTGAGTTCATGAAAGCCAAAGCCGATGATGCGATTGAGTTAGGAAACATGCAAAGCATTATCTTAATGGGAGATTTTAACATATTCGATAAAAAAGATGCCACGTTCAAAGCCCTTACTGGCACAGGTTTCAAGGTTCCCACAGCTCTTGCCAAAGATGAGCTGACAGGCTCGAACGTAAAAAAAGATAAGTTCTACGATCAGATTGTCTTTTTGAACAGGCACGGTGTGTTTGAGTTTACTGACAAAGCCGGAATCTTTGATTTTTATGAGTCTGTTTTTAAAGACGACGAGGAAGATATTTACGAAGAACATTTTGTAAAGAAAACTACTGAGCCAGCTGAAGAAGAAAATAATGGGACAAGCCTGGCATCTAAATATAAAACCTGGCGAACCTTCCAGATGTCTGATCACTTGCCTATGTGGGTTGAAATCAAAATTGACAATACGAAAGAGTATCTCACTAAGAAAGCAGAGGCATCAGTGCTTACTCCTACGCCAGAGTAATTTAATTGATAATTGGGCAATACGA
>CBIHRH010000203.1:0-7966 GCA_966212365.1 uncultured Emticicia sp.
CCACTCCGGCGCGCGGGTAATAGTACAGGAGGGAATAACGGCTTTGGACAACCACTACCTGAAAATACCAGAAAAACCCGTACCGTAACGGGCAATAAACTCTTTGCCGAAAAGCAGGATACTGTTAAAGTGGTTATCCCGGATTCCCTTAAAAGCAAAGACAGCAGTTTGCAATCAACCGTAAAATATACTGCACAGGATTCAACTGTAATGGAGGTTGATGGTAAGACCGTACACCTGTATGGACAAGCCAAAGTTACCTATGGAGATATTGAATTAGAAGCCGACTATATCAGATTAGACTGGGGTAGGAATGAGATTTTTGCCCACGGCTCGCCTGATACTACCAAGCAAGGAGAAAAAGTAAAAGGGAAACCCATTTTTTCGCAGAGCGGAGATAAGTATAATACGGATACGATCCGCTATAACTTTAAATCCCGGAAGGCGATTATCAAGAATATTGTAACGCAACAGGGGGAGGGCTTTGTGCAAGGCGAAAAAGTAAAAAAAGACCCGGATGATAATCTCTATCTAGTGCATGCAAAATATACCACCTGTAACCTGAAAGAACCTCACTTCCATATTGCTGCCCGAAAAATCAAATTAGTTAATAAGAAGCAGATTATATCCGGCCCATTCAATTTTGTATTGAGTGGAATCCCTTTACCCATTGGTCTGCCCTTTGGCTTCTTCCCCGTCCCCAAAAAGAAAGAAATCGGTACTTCGGGTATCATTATGGGGTCTTATGGCGAAGAACCCCGTAACCGTGGTTTTTACTTCCGTGATTTCGGTTATTACTTTGCCATCAGCGAAAATATCGGAGCAAAGATATTGGCACAGATATACTCAAAAGGTAGTTTTGGGGTAGGTATTCAGTCTAGTTATGCCAAACGTTATAAATATGCTGGTAATTTAAGTTTTCAGTATAACTATAATAAACCTGTAGCCGAAGTACTTGATCCTAGTGTTTCACAATCTGTTGCCAAGGATTTTAGCCTAAACTGGTCGCACTCACCAGCCAATAAACGCTCAGATAGAAGTTTTTCTTCTTCGGTAAACCTGAGGAGTAATGGCTTTAACCGCAATAACGTTAATACGGCTGATGTAAGTAACTATCTGAGTAGTAGTTCAAATTCTTCTATACAGTTTGGCCGCACGTTTGCACAGAAAGTGGTAACAAGTGGAGGGTTGAATATCTCACAGAACTTTACCACCGGGCAGATGGATGCTTCATTGAATTATAGCATCGGAGTTAATCAATTTAACCCATTTGTACCTGAGAAAAAAATGATAGGTCGCTGGTTTGAATCATTCAGAGTGGGGTTTAATGTGAATGGAGGCTATCAGGCTACTAATAGTAAGGTAAATAGCATTACAAGTTATTCAGAGTACAAAATTGTACGTCAGCTAGCCGATGGGAATTATGAGTCTATTGAAGCAAAACCATTAACAAAAGAAGAAATAAGACTTCGTGATGCTAACCCATTAACTTTATCAGAAGAAGATCGTGCGAAACAAAAAGCATTGCAGGAGCGATTAAACAATGTAAGAAAAATCAATAGTTTAGACGCATTGAGCGATATATTGGCTGATGGACAGTTCCGTACAACTTATTCAATACCAATTTCGTTGCCAAACTTCAAGATTGCCCGTTATATCAACTTCACTCCGAGTGTTTCATTAAGAGGTGATATTTTTACACAGGCACTGAGCTACGAATATATTGAAAGCCAGAATGCGGTAAGAATAGATACGGTAAAGGGTCTTTTCCCTACTTATCAGACATCAGTTTCAGGTAGTATGAATACCCGTGTGTATGGTACTTATCAGTTTAAAGGGAAGGGGCGTCTACAGGCTATCAGACATACTTTAGCACCATCTATCAGCGTCAGCTATGCGCCAGATTTTACCAAAAATCTTTTTGATTATAAAGTAGTACGTATCGATCAGGATACTGTTAATGGTGTAATTACACGCACACCTATCAATAAACTATTGGCGAGGTATCCTACTTTAGGAGCATCTGCCGGTGCATCGGGAAGTATCGGATTTGGGATAACCAACCAGTTAGAAGCTAAAGTCAGGTCGAAATCAGATACTGCTGCCAAAGCTTTTGAAAAGATCTCTCTTCTCGATAATTTTGGCATTAATGGGAGTTACAATTTATTAGCGTTAGGCGATTCGATGAATCTGTCGAATATCAGCATGTCAGCTAATACTAACTTGTTTAAAAACTTAATCAATCTTAACTTTTCAGGAAGTTTTGACCCGTATTATTATAGACCGGAAAGTACAGCAGAATTAAGGGCGCTAAACCCTGCCGGGCGTATCACACGTTTTTATAAAGTAGCCGAAGCCGGTAAGTTCAGCCTGGGTAATCTGGCAACTTTACGTTCTGCGAATATTGCCATTGCCACACGTTTATCTCCTGAAACTTTTGACAAAACAAAGGCGAAGCCAAGAGAAACAAAATCGGCTGACCCCGCGATGGATGCCATGAAGAAATTTGTGGCGGCGAATCCTGAATTGTATGTTGATTTCTCAATTCCCTGGTCTTTGAGTTTGAGCTATAACCTTAATTATAATAAGCAAGGGTTGGCAGATGCCCAAATAACGCAAGCGGTTACGGTACAGGGAGATTTTAGTCTGACACCCAAATGGAAAATAGGATTTAATACAGGGTGGGACTTTCAGTTTAAGGCAGCTACCTTAACTAATCTTAGCTTGCACAGAGAGTTGCATTGCTGGGATATGAGTTTTAACTGGACACCTATCGCCGGAAATAACCTTCGTGCCAGCAACTATTCCTTCGATTTGCGTGTAAGAAGTACCTTATTGCAAGAATTGAAAGTAAGCCGCCGCCGCCAGACTTATGGCTTGGGTGGTTTTTAAAAAATTTAGTGATTTAGTGAATGTGTGATTAATGTGTATTGATTATCAGCAATTTAATTCTTTGCTGACAATTTATATATTTTACTCAATCACTAAATCACTAAATCACTAAATCACTAAATCACTCAATCACTAAATTATTAAAGATGCTATTAATTGCAGACAGTGGTTCAACCAAAACAGATTGGCGGATTGTGGATGGAAACGAGGTTGTAGGGCAAACCCAAACGGTGGGTTTTAGTCCCTATTATCAGGATGCCGATTCTATAGCTATTGAATTGCAAACTAATCTGATACCCCATTGCAAAGGCAGAATCACGCAAGTTTTTTATTATGGTACAGGTATCACCAATGAGGAAAAAGCAGGTGTTTTAAGAACTGCCATTCTGAGAGTTTTTAATGATATTAAACATATTGATGTGCAAAGCGATGTGCTGGGTGCTGCAAGAGCTGCTTGCGGGCATCAGGAGGGGATAGGCTGTATTTTGGGTACTGGGTCTAACTCATGCTATTTTGATGGAGAAAAAATTGCTTTTCAAGTTCCACCTTTAGGCTTCTGGCTGGGTGATGAAGGAAGTGGTGGACATTTAGGAAAATCTCTTTTATTAGCTTATCTGCACAAAGAAATGCCTGAGAATATCAGACAATTGTTTGAGGCCCAATATGGGGCAATGGATAGGCTGATGGTTCTGGATAATGCCTACTATAAGCCATTTCCGAACAGATATTTTGCTTCATTTGCCAGATTTATCTTTGATAATATTCAGGACCAGTTTTGTCATGATTTAGTGGCTGATTCTTTCAGCCTGTTTTTTGAGAAATATATTCTGAAATACCCGATGTGCTTTGAGGTGAAGCTCAATCTTGTGGGTTCTATCGGGTTTTACTATGAGCAGATTTTGAGAGAGGTAGCCGAAAGCAAAAAGCTGCAAATCGGGAATGTATTAGTTACACCTATTGACGGATTAGTAAAATATCATACGATTTGAAAAATCGTGATACACATAACCCCATTCCCTTTTTAGTCTTACTCACGGCTATGTATATAGCCGGACTGATAGGGTTGAATATTCCACAGACAACGAATCTGTTTCAATGGCTTACACCCTTTAATCTTCTGGCATCGTTAGCTATTCTCCTTTACTTTCATCGGCAATGGAATCGTAGTTTTATCATATTTTGTGTCATTACCTTTCTCACGAGCTTTTTTATCGAAGTGGCAGGTGTAAAAACCAGAGCTATCTTTGGGCAATATCAGTATGAAACTACACTGGGCTTTAAGATTTTAGAGGTTCCACCTATAATTGGGGTTAACTGGCTTCTATTGGTCTATTGTGTAGGCAGCTCTTTTTGCAGAACCTCGCAGCCTATTTATATCAAGGTAATTTATGGGGCTTTGGTTATGACTATGTTTGATTTTCTGGTAGAGCCTGTAGCTATCCGATTAAACATGTGGTCGTGGAAAGAAGCTATTCTGCCTGTTGAGAATTATATCGCCTGGTTTGTCGTTTCGGCCGTTTTGCTAACTTTGTTTCATACTTTAAAATTCAGAAAAGACAATCCTATTGCGCTCTGGCTATTGGTTTTGCAGATTTGTTTTTTCGGTATACAAAATTTTATTTACTAATCTACCCTAACCCCTGATTTCAATGACTATCGATGCACACCAACATTTCTGGTATTATAATGCAACAAATTACGCCTGGATTGACGATTCAATGCGATCTATCCAACGCGATTTTTTACCTGCCGATTTAGAACCTATTCTGCAAAAAAATGGGTTTGATGGTTGTGTATTGGTGCAGGTGAATCAGACTGAACAAGAGAATCATGATTTTCTGAAATTTGCGGGTTTATATGATTTCATCAAAGGTGTAGTAGGTTGGGTTGATTTAAGCGCCGAAAATTTATGGGAACGCTTGAGTTATTTTAAGCAATTTGATAAACTGAAAGGTTTCAGGCATATTGTGCAGGGTGAGCCGGTCGGATTTATGCAACAGGAGAGTTTTGTTAAAGGTGTAAAGAAATTAGTAGATTTTGGCTATACTTATGATATATTGATTTATCCGAAACAGTTAAAAGATGCATTGCATCTGGTTCGTGAATGCTCCGAAAACAAATTTGTAATAGACCATATTGCCAAGCCCGATATTAAAAATAAGGAAATCAGTAAGTGGTCTAACTACTTGAAAGAGATTGCACAGCATGAGCAGGTGTTCTGCAAGATTTCAGGTATGGTAACGGAAGCCGATTGGCACAAATGGAAAAAAGATGACTTTTATATTTGTCTTGATTTAGTACTGGAGTTTTTCGGTACTGATAGAATCATGTATGGTTCCGACTGGCCTGTTTGCTTAGTAGCAGGTGCTTACGAAGAGCAATTATCTATTGTGCAATCCTATTTCGATAAATTAAGTAAAGCCGAAAAAGATAAGCTTTTTGGAGAAAACGCTACTCGTTTTTATGGGTTGTAAAGAACAAAATGTGCAGAAAACTCCTTTTCTATGTTTGTCTTTTGTATTTTTGTAGCATAAATAATAATCTCCTCTAAACAGAGTAAGTCCTAAAATCTGACATCACTTAATGAAAATTTCAATTGTTACTGCCGCTTACAATTCTGCCGCAACTATCCGTGATACTATTGAGAGTGTACTTTCGCAAGATTACCCCGATATTGAATACATTGTAGCTGATGGTGCTTCAAAAGATGGCACAGTAGATATTCTGAAATCGTATGGTAACAGAATCAAGTGGGTATCTGAAAGAGATAGTGGTATCTATGAAGCCATGAGCAAAGGTGTGGCAATGGCTACCGGAGAGGTTGTAGGCATTATGGGTTCAGATGACTTTTATCCGAATAGTCAGGTGATTTCTAAGGTAGCAAAGGCCTTTCAGGAATCAAAAGCCGACTCGGTATATGGAGATTTATATTATGTTGATAGCGAAGATGTCAATAAGATAGTGCGTAACTGGAAATCAGGTAAATATGACAAAAAGAATTTCCTGATGGGTTGGATGCCCCCGCATACAGCCTTTTTTCTAAAGAAATCTGCTTATGATGCTTACGGTTTGTATGATACTTCTTTCAGAAGTGCAGGTGATTATGAACTGATGCTTCGTATGCTGTATAAACACAATGTTTCTTCTTTTTATATTCCAGAAGTATTGATGAAAATGCGTACCGGAGGGACAAGTAACGCCTCATTAAAAAACCGTATCAGAGCCAATAAAGAAGACCGACGTGCCTGGACAATTAATGGTCTTGCTCCACGTTGGTATACACTTTATGCCAAGCCTTTATCGAAGATATTGCAATGGGTGGTGAAATGATTTAGTGAATGAGTGATTATTGTCTTGAACTTTGATTTAACTGATTGACCTGATTCTAATGGTTTTCTTTTTTGTCTCCTTTTAAAAAGACAATTTTTAAAAGGAACAATCATTAAATCAGTTAAACCAAAGTTCGAGACACTTATTCAATCGAAAGTATCTTATACCCCTTCCCTCTAAACTCAAATGTTTCCTGAGCTGCTTTACCCATTAATATCTGGCCGATTGGTGCCTGAGGGGAGATAACCATGACATTCTTACCATTCAACGTTATAACACCTGCACCGACGGACACAAAAAAATCACCCATTGTTGTTTTAACCAAAGAACCTAAGCCTACACTTGAGAGAGGGAGCTGAGGGTTTATTTTTTCTAAAATTAATCTTTCCTGACGGGCTTGTTCGTACATCCTGCCATTCATTTCCCGATCTATCTGTCCCATCGCGCGGGCAGTTTCATATTTATCTCCGGCAGAACTTTTCCCTTCTTCATTGGCTGAGTTTTTCGCGGCTTCCATGGCCTGCCAGGAGGTATTCATACGCTGTTCTATAATTTCTTTTACCTTCTCTAACAATTCTGCTTTCATAAATCCAATTTACAAGATGTCTTTTAAAGTGTTTAAGCCTCCTGCAAAATTAACCAGATTTGTATAACCGTATTTTTCTCGTAATAAATTTATAGCCTTACGACTCCTGATGCCGCTCTGGCAATGAATGATAACAGTTTTATCCCGGCTGATTTCAGTGACATATTTCTCTAATTCAGAAAATGGCATCAATTCGCCTCCAATATTAAAGGTATTGAACTCATATTCTTCCCTTACATCAATCAACTGGAAAGATATCTGGTCATCAATCTTAGCATTTGCTACCAGAGTAAGATATTCATCATAATTTATTTCGTCGTTTTCGTCATTGAGTGCACTAATACCACAAAACAAATCATAATCTATCAGTTTGTCAATAATTGGTGCTCCAGGTATTTTAGGTATTTTTAGTGTTCTGCTCTGCATGGATAGCGTATCAAGCATTAATAGTTTTCCTGCTAATGGCTCGCCAATTTCAGCAATAACCTTAAGAGCTTCCAATGCCTGCATAGAGCCTATAATGCCGGGCAACACACCTAATACACCTGCCTCAGCACAATTGGGTGCTTGCTCGGGTGGGGGAGGGGTTGGAAATAAATCACGATAGGTTGAAGAACCCTTATAATTAAACAATGCAACCTGCCCCTCAAACCTGTGAATTGCACCATAAACAAAAGGCTTATTGAGTATCACACAGGCATCATTTACCAGATAGCGGGTCGGGAAATTATCGGTGCCATCAACCACAATATCGTAGTCTTTGATAATATCTAAGGCATTAGCAGAGGTAAGGCGAGTTTCATACTTATGAGTCGTAACCGAGGTATTTAGTTCCTTTAAGCGGTTTTCAGCTTCCTGCAATTTTGATGCTCCTACCTTATCTGACGAATATAGAATCTGTCTTTGCAGATTACTCAGAGCAATGGTATCATCTTCAACAATTCCTAATGTGCCAACGCCAGCTGCAGCTAAATATAGCAATACAGGACTACCCAATCCGCCGCAACCAATTACTAGAACTTTGGCTTGTTTCAACATTTCCTGGCCCTCTAAACCCAGTTCGGGCAGCAGTATTTGCCTGTCATATCGCCTGATTTCTTCTACACTTAAAGCCATGTTAAAAATTCTTAAATTTTAAGGAAAATTAATATTTTTTAT
>CBIHRH010000204.1:0-7930 GCA_966212365.1 uncultured Emticicia sp.
ATTATAAATCGGCGAGCCTGAAAACCCAACTTTAGAAGGTCCAAACATTACCAACTGATAAGATTCTTTTACATTATTATAAAACTGAGGTAATAGATAAACCAAGGTATCATTCCTTAACCGACCTTCCACATTATCAAAGGCCATTGTTGGCAACTGATAATACTTCGGAAGATTGGCTTCTGTATTAAAGTCATTCGTCTTCACCGGAATCACCCTTTTCAATTTCAATACAATAAAATCTGTTTCTAATTTTCCCTCCTGAAAGACATGCTTCGAAAAATCATATTGCTTACCTGGTATATATTTGTACAATAAATCTATATCTACTGAGTCGTACTTTATATTACTTTTTTCGTCCAACCTATAATTATAATACACTACCATTCGCTTAGGCTTTTTGGTAAAACCTATGGGGCGATAAACACTATAAGTCGTAGCCAGATATTTACCGTTTATGGTAAATCCACCACCATAAATTGTATATTGTTTTCCTTTATCATCTACAATGACAGACTTTACTCGTATCAGTTTTTTAAAAAGAATGGCGCTGACTTCTTGTGCAGAAAGTGTGAACGATAAAAAAGAAAGCCCCACTACTAAGGGAAAAATTCGCATCATAAAAGTATAGGTAAATAGCCTTTGCGGTCATATCTTTCTAATAACCACTTCCAAAATTAATTGTTCGGCATAAGACTATAAAAAAAATCTAACTTTATTTTGGAGTAAAATCAATTCTTTAATTAATAATTTTATTCGATGGATGGAAAATCAACAAAACGGGCCTATTAGAAAAATTATCAGAAAAGACGCAGACAGACACTGAATTTCTTTATATTTAACAGTAAAATACATTTTCATGAACATTACCTGGACTTTTTATCCAAAACATCAGCCTTCGATATGTCTTGAACTTATCTATGATTATAGGTTAGATGCCTTAAAACTAGATTGTGGGGGCATTATTGATAGAATCAGAAATATAGCTGTCGTGGATTGGAAAACTTTCTCTACTTTCAACAAAGGCGAAAATAATGAGAAAAAGGCTGCCTTCGCCAGGTTGGTTGATGCTGCAAGCTTTACTCATACCAGCATTAATAAAGATTTACTTTTACCCACTGACAATTAATCGGATTCCGATAGATTAATTGTCGGATTAATTTGAGGTACTATCATCAAATTATCTAGCTACAATAAAATAGCACGATACTTATTATGATTCATAATCACGTTTGCCCTTTCTTCTCTGCCCTACACTAAAAATCCCCAAAGCAATCAAGCCACCCACACAATAAGCTATAGTAAGTGGAACAACCGAATGAACTAATAAACTATCAATCAATGATCCTCCGAAAGCGCCTATTACTAAATAGGAAGTGCCGTAGATAGACGCCGCCATACCCGCTTTATCGCCCATAGGCTCAAGTGCTAACGAGCTACTATTAGGCTCAATCGCAATATTCACACTTTGTAAAAGACCAACAATCGTAAACAAAACAAACAAATGAATAGGTACTTTTGAAGTAAGTGTTATGATAAGTAGCAAAACAGCCAGAAGAACATAGGAAGATAATAGTAAACGTAAAGTTCGGTGAGCCCCTAGCCTCTGTACCAAACGCGCGTTTATAAAGGTAAAGATGCTCATACAAAACCCGATAATTCCAAAGATATATACAAAGAGATGTGGCTGTCCGTAAATTGTCCCAATTATCCTTTCAGAACTACTCACATACGAGCTAAAAGCAGCAAAAAGAATGGTTGATATGGCTGTGTATCTGATAAATACTCGATTCGCAAATACCTCTCTGAAAGAATGAAAAACTGCAAAAGTGTTAGCACTCATCTGCTTGTCATTCGGTTTTGATTCCTTCAAGCGTAAAGACCATATAAATACAATGGCAGCAAAAAGTGCAGGTGTCAGAAATACTACCTGCCAGTTGCTTACCGATAATATTGCGGCTCCCAACAAAGGTGCCACTACCGGAACAATCAAAAAAATAGTAAAAATCAAAGACATAGCTCGAGCCATCTCGTTACCTGCAAACCTGTCCCGGACACAGGCCATCACACTCACAAACATGGAAGAAGATCCCATTCCCATCACAAAACGAGCAATTAGCAGCCAGAACATGCCTGGCGCAAGAACAGAAGCAATACAACCTCCAAGATAGAGCAAAAAGCCCGTTCTTAGAATGGGGATACGCCCATATTTATCAGCCATCGGTCCAAAAACCAATTGAAAAAACTGCCCGAAAAAGAAAAATGTAACAAGCCGTGCCGTAGCCGTTGATTCTCTATCTAAATTAAAATGTTGGCGTACAGTATCAAAGGTAGGCAGCATAATATCAATAGCCAGAGCTGTGAGCAGTTCTATACAGGCCATCATGGTAATAAATTCAGTGCGGCTAATGTCTTTAGTTTTAGGCTTAGGGTGGTTAACTTCTATTACTTGCATGTGTCTGAAAATAGTTTTCTGAACTACAAAATTACATAGAGTTATTAAGATGGTAGTGGTGTAAATACGCCAAAAAAGGGGGTAAATTGGACAAAGAAACAATCAATTGCGGTTGTCTATTTTGAATAAACTGATTTTTGCATACAAAAAAGCCCCTAAACCAAGGGGATTTTTGCTTTAATTACAATTTATTTTACTTTTTAACTAAAAGTCTTGCTAAAGTACTCATATATAAACGAATTAATATTAAAAAATTATAAAATCAAATATAAATTATTAAAAAAATTTAAAAACAGAAAATTGCAAAGGGCGTAGCACAGAGGGCAAAGGGGTCTATATATTTACCCTATGCACCATGCCCTCTGCCTTTGCCCCTGCACTACTCACTCTTCAAACTCTTCACTGGATTCATTAAGGCTGCTTTGATTCCCTGAAAGCTGACCGTGAGCAAAGCAATGGTAATAGCTAATATTCCTGCTAGCGCGAACATCCACCATTGCAAATCTATTTTATAGGCGAAATCCTTCAGCCACTGATTCATGGCATACCATGCTAACGGAGAAGCAATGAAAATAGAAATGAGCACCAATATCAGGAAGTCTTTTACAAGCAATTGTACAATACCGCTTACTGACGCTCCCAATACTTTTCGGATACCTACTTCCTTTTTACGTTGCTCGATAATAAATGTCGACAGAGCAAATAAACCCAGACTGGCAATAATAATTGCAAGAATAGCAAAGGTCGAAAATATCTTCTGTGTTCGCTGCTCACTATCATAAAGAGCAGCAAATTTCTCATCCAGGAAATAATATTCCATCGGTCCTGCAGGATTAAAACTATCCCATTGCTTTTTGAGGTCGATCAGAAAACTTTCTACATCAGTCGTATTGATTTTGATAACCATACCTCCATAGTTTCTGCCGAGCATCATCATAGCAGGAGCTACTTTCTGTTTAACAGATGTATAGTTGAAATCCTGCACTACTCCCAGAACTTTAAATTCTTTATTACCTGACCTCACAATGCTTCTACCTATCGGGTTCTTACCTTTCCAACCTAATTCCCGTACGGCTGATTCATTGATAATTACCCCGGCTGAATCAGTTGAAAACTCTTTTGAAAAGGCACGACCTTGTTTAATTTTTATACCCAAGGTATTGATGTAATCGTAGTCTATATTGAAAATATCGATATGGATTTCCACACCATTGCCATTTTCATTTTTAGGGTATATCTGTGTACCGTTCAGGTTATTATTACCTGGCACCATGCGTGAAATACTGGCCGAAACTACCCGATTATCTTGTTTCAATTGCTCCTGAAAAGCCAACTGATTGCTTCCCAATACACGAGCATCAGGCATAAATATTACTTGGTTTTTATCATAACCCAGTTTTTTATTCCGCATATGTTGTAATTGCTGATAGACTACAATAGTGGCAATAATCAATAATGTTGAAACTGAAAACTGGAATACAATCAGGCTGCTTTGCAAAGGTTTTTTCTGCTTGCCTCCAGTAAACAACAAACCTTTCAGGGTCTTAATAATACCAAATGACGATAAAAAGAAAGCCGGATAGATACCTGCTATAATACCCGACACAAAACTCACCAAAAAGAGGGTGGCAATTACCTTATAATCAAGGAAAAACCAGAAGCTTACATTTTTATTTGCCAGCTGATTGAAGTAAGGAAGGAATAAAAAGATAAGGGCATAGGCAAATAGCATAGCAAAGGAGGTCAGTAGCACTGACTCAGCCAGAAATTGTAATACCAATTGTTTTTTAATAGAACCCAATACCTTACGGATACCCACTTCTTTCGAGCGTTTAGCAGATTGCGCTGTTGATAAATTAGTAAAGTTAACACAAGCCAACAATAAAATAAACACTGCTAACGCAGAAAAAATATAGATATATTGTATATCTCCACCAGGTTCTAATTCATACTTAGTGCCACCATATAAATGCAATTCGGTGAGTGGTTGCAATAAGAAACGAAAGGTTTCAACGGATTTCTGTGCTTCTGCCAGACTGATCCCCATATCTCGTTGTACCTCAGGTACGACATACTTCATCACCAATTGCGGGAATTTCGCTTCCAGTTTTTTGGCATTTGCGTTTTTATTTAGTTCAATGTAGGTAAATGAGCCTAAATTACTCCAGGTTGGGTTCTTTATATGCCAAGTTGACATACTCAAAAAAGCATCGAAATGGAAATGTGAATTGTCTGGTACTTTATCGAACAAGCCTGTTATTTTGTATTCAGTTTGTTGAGTGCCTATCTGTAAGGATTTGCCTACGGCCTCCTGGTCGCCAAAATATTTAGTAGCCATAGCTTTCGAAATCACAATACTATTTGGCTCAACCAGGGCTTTATCAATATTCCCTTCTAATAAAGGAATAGAGAACATCTTCATAAAATTTGCTTCGGCAAATGCCATATGCTGTTCTTTAAACTGATTGTTTTCATACTTCACGAAATCTACTGCCTGTGATACTCTTGTGAAGTCTTTTACTTCAGGAAAAGTATTTTTTATACCATCGCCTACAGCATGGTCAACATTAGGATATAAGGCAATATTTCCGTTTCCGGTAACTGCTACGTTGACCCGGTAAATTCGGTCGGCATTGGCCACGTGTCGGTCGTAACTCAATTCATTGTATACAAATACGGCAATAAGCATAAAACAGCTGATGCCGATGGCAAGTCCGAAAATATTAATGGCAGAAAATGCTTTGTTGTGAATCAGATTCCGCCAGGCGATAGTAAAGTAATTGCGTATCATAATGGGTGAAAATATTGAAACTGGATGAGAATATTGAGCATATTGTGACTTTAGCAATAAACGACGCTTCAGGAAATAAGGCCGACAAAACCGTAGTACCTCCCAAATATAAAACCATTGAGCTTTTTTAAGCCCTAACTCCTCTACTTGTACCTCAAATTGTTCACGCATATCTCCTTGCAGTTCTTCCAGCAAATCTTCAGGAAGAAAAGCACTTAGCAGTTTATCTGTCCATTTGGGAGGTGTTGAGGGGGTCATTTATTGAGTGATTAATTATCTGAACTTTGATTTACCTGATTTGTATGATTGACCTGATTTTTGCACTTTATAGACGATTGATATAATGATTAATTACAAAAAATAACCGTTACAAAATCAATGAAATCAAAACAATCAGGTAAATCAAAGTTCAGACAAACCAAAATTTATTCATTTTTTAAACTCTTAACTTGATTCATTACGACTGCCCGGAAGATATGATAACTAACCGTCAATGTTGTTAGAAACATCGTTCCTAACCCTTATTAATCTGGCTTTAGTTAATCCAATTTCTTCCACCTGTGCCTCAAACTGCTCATACATATCTCCCTGCAGTTCTTCTGCCAAATCAGGAGGAAGAAAAGCACTTAGGAGTTTATCTGCCCATTTTGGGGCAGTTGAAGGGACCATTTATTGAGCGATTGAGCAGCTACCGGGAGGTGATTATTTTTTGTCTTGAGCTGTACCACGACGGCACAGTCCAAGACAATTATCTATTCACTTCGTAAGCTTTTCACTGGGTTTACCAAGGCAGCTTTAATCGCCTGGAAACTAACCGATACCAATACAATGAAAATAGCAGACAAAAGAGTAACTATAAATACCCAGGCACCGATGGTAATTCTATAATTATAATCCTTTAGCCATTGCTCCATGACATACCAGCCTATGGGTGCGCCTATCACAAAGGCAATTAATAGGAGACGGATAAAATCTTTTGTTAAAAGTTGTACTACACTTATAACAGGCGCACCGAGAGCTTTGCGGATACCTATTTCCTTAGTGCGTTGCTGAGCAGTATATGCTGCAAGACCAAACAAGCCGAGACAAGCAATGAAAATCGTGAGTCCAGTAAAGAGACTGGTTAAAGTACCTGTGCGTTGCTCGTTTTCAAATTTTGCTTTATAAGACTCATCAGCAAACAGGTATTCAAATGGATACGCAGGGTTGTATTTAGTAAAAACTCTCTCTAAAGTAGCCAGGTTGTCGGCCATTGGTTTAGCTGGATTCAGACGGATACTTATCCAGCCCAAACCAATCGGGCCTCCGGGGCCTTCAATCAATGCCGGAGTAATGCGATCGAAAGGAGATGCGTAAATGAAATCTTTTACCACCCCTACTATATGCCACTCTGCATTACCAAATTTGATGGTAGTACCAACCGGTTTTTTCAGATGCATGGTTTTTACAGCCGTTTCGTTCAGGATAACGGCGCTCGAATCGGTGGGGTATTTTCTCACATTAATCTCTCTTCCGGCTAGCAAGGTTGTCCCGGTTGTTTTCAGAAAATCGGCATCTGTACCAAATCGGTCAAATTCAATATCTTTATCGCTTTGCGTGCTACCTGGCCAGGTTACTCCCCATTGGCGCAGATTAACACTACTGATTGGTCCTAAGGATTTACCCATAGAAACCACAGCACCACTCTCCAATAATTCCTGTTTCAGCGGCTCATAATGGCTGGCCAAATCGCCAGGTAAATCAGTAAAAAGCAGATGATTCTGATTAAAGCCCTTATTACGGTTTTCGGCATAATCTATTTGCCGGCTAATAATTAAGGTCGAAACAATCAATACAATAGCAAAAGTAAACTGCATCACTACCAGAATTTTTCTGGGTGTAAAAACCGCTCTTTGCGAACGAAGCATGCCTTTCAAAACCTTTGATGGTTGAAAATTGGCCAGGAAAAAAGCAGGATAAGACCCGGCAAGCAAGCCGGTAAATAATAGAACGCCCAAAGCCACCAACCAGAAATAGGCCGAAGTAAAATTCAAAGAAAGGGTTTTACCAGTTAACTGATTGAACATCGGCAGACTCAATAAAACAATCAACAGGGCTACAATTCCTGCAAAAAAAGTTAATAGTACCGACTCACCAATGAATTGCAGAATAAGAGATGTTTTCTGTGCACCCGCTACTTTTCTTACCCCTACTTCCTTGGCTCTCTCCTCACTTCGGGCAGTACTCAGGTTAATGAAGTTAACAGCGGCTATCAGCAAAATAAAGATGGCAATCAGGCTAAATAAACGCACTGTTACTATGCGTCCTTCTACGAGTTGCCCATTCTCCTGTTTTGAGTACAGATACCATTTGCTGGCAGGATGTAGATAAATCTGACGGTTTTTTACATCGTCGATGATGCCTTTCAGATGTTCAGCTGTTACCTTTTTGATTTTCTCATTCACTGCTGCTTCATCTGTACGCTCCTTCAATAAGACGTAGGTATAATCATTATTCGATTCCCAGGCATCAGAACCCCAGCCTAAATTCACAAAATAATTATAAGGCAATAAATAAGAAATGTAGTTAAATTTGCTGTTATCAGGTAAATCTTCCAGGACACCTGTTACTGAAAAACTTTCCTTATTATTTACCTGTACTATCTTGCCTATAGCCAATGTAGTACCAAATAGTTTTTCAGCCAG
>CBIHRH010000205.1:0-7918 GCA_966212365.1 uncultured Emticicia sp.
ACCAACAATTATCGCCCCAGGTTGGGTTGATTCCTTTAACAGGTAGAATAAGAGCCATTTGAAATGATAATAATGTGCATGAATGAATTTGCACAAAAGTACGGAAGAGTTGTGAAAATTATGTCTTGAACTTTGATTTAACTGATTGAGCTGATTATTATGATTGATTCTGCATCGAACATCAGTGAAATCATTAAATCAGTTAAATCAAAGTTCAAGTTCAGTTTCCCTAATGCGGTACCGGGCGTTTTTTAATCATACCACCCTTAGTATCTTTAATGCTTGTCATGACTACAAATGCATTGGGATCTATCTTTTCAATTTCAAGATTAAGTTTACTTACTTCAAGACGCGTAATAACAGTATAGACTATTTTCATTTCTCCCTCGCTGTAGCCTGTTTTTCCAAAACCTCTTTCGCCTTTATAAACAGTTACCCCTCGTCCCATTTCTTCAATAATCATTTTCTTTATTTCTGAAGCCTTCAGGGAAATAATCGTAACTCCTGTATATTCCTCAATCCCTTCAATGACAAAATCAACTGTTTTTGAAGCTGAAAGATAAGTAAGCATTGAATAAAGAGCCGTTTCGATAGATAAGACATAAGCCGCTACCGAGAATATAATCACATTTATTACTAAGATTACGTCGCCAATGGTCAGTCCCATTCTACGACTTAAGGTAATGGCAAGCACCTCAGTTCCGTCAATTACCCCGCCGCCTCTCATGGCCATACCGATACCTAACCCCAAAAAGAAACCACCGAATACAGAAGTAAGCAATTTATCATGCGTGATTTCAGGGTATGGTATTACGGCTACAGCTATAGCTAATGCTGTGATACCAATAGCAGTTTTTATGGCAAATTCTTTGCCTACAACTGTTAAGCCTATAATAACAAAGGGTATATTTACGATAATAAGCATTAATGAGAGCGGGTAGTCTTGTGCCGCTGTAATAAGAAGAGAAATACCGGTAGCGCCACCATCTATAAATTCATTGGGCAACAAGAAACCATCCAATCCAAACCCAGCTGAAAGTACGCCAATAGCTATTAAAAAAAAGTCTCTGATAAGTCTTTTAACAGTAACTTTTACTTCTCGTAACTCTTTGGCTATCTGGTATTTAGAACGGTCTGCATATTTTTCATCTTCGTCTTTGAGTAGGTTTAGTAACGCATTTAAAATAATTTTAGGTAATCGGAGGAAAACATTTTCTTTTTCTTTTCGCATAAGTTCTATCTTTGGTGGGCAAAAGCGAAGTTAATCATTTTTAAGTACTTTTTTGGTAGGGCTACAATTAATAATTCCTTAAAAAATAGCCTATACGTGTCTATTTACTCTTATAAAATAGCTAATTTTAATCAAAAAAACTATGAATCGCCTGTTAAAATTGTGTTGTCTTCTGGCACTTTCAGGTGCTGTTTTTACTTTTTTTTCATCGCTCCATCGTAAGCCTAAATTTAAGGCTTTAGTGGTAGCTTCCCGTGCAAAAGACCATCTGAAAATGATTGCCGCTGCCAGACCTTTTTTTGAAAAAATGGCTCTGGAAAATAACTTTGAATTAGAATTTACTGATGATACGAGTTTAGTAAATGAGGTAAATCTGATGCAATACAAGGTTTTTATCCAATTGCACTTAGCCCCCTTTGATATGTCTTCGGCCCAGCAGGCTGCTTTGCAGCAATATATTGAAAACGGTGGTGGTTGGGTAGGCATTCATGCAGCTGGGTTAACCGGTGATATGTTCAAATCATCTAAAAGAGTTTATTGGCAATGGTTCGAGGATTTTATGGGAGGTGTTGCCTATTCACCACATCCGAAATTTCAGAAAGGCACTTTCGTGATAGAAGATCGTAAACATGCCGCCACCAGACATTTACCAAAGCGTATAGAAGTATCTGACGAATGGTATGAGTTTAACAAAAGTCCAAGAGGTAAGGTAAGGGTACTGGCTACTGCTGATGAGTCGACCTATACACAAAACAAACCGATGGGTGACCATCCTATTATCTGGTGTAATGAGAAGTATCCCCGTACAATCTATATTGGTATAGGACATGATGCTTCGCTTTGTGAGAACAAGGACTATACTGCGCTTGTTCGTGATGCGGTTTTATGGGCTGGAGCTAAAAGTAAAACTAAATGAAAAACATATTCTTATCCTACGCTTTCATTCTTTTCTGCCTTGTGACGCAGGCCCAAACCAAATTCAAAGTATTGGCCCTTTCCGAAAGTGGGGGGCATCATATTCAGTATTCGACCCGGGCCAAGGTTTGGTTGAATCAGTTGGCAGCTGATAGTAGTTTTTCGATTGATTATATTCAGAATACCGATAATATAGATGAGACTTATCTGAATCAATATCAGCTTTTTATTCAGTTAGATTACCCGCCTTATGGATGGAAAGAAAAGGCTTCTCAGGCTTTTATTAGGTATATTGAGCAAGGCAGAGGTGGTTGGATTGGCTTCCATCACGCCACTTTATTAGGCGAGTTTGACGGTACTCAGATGTGGCAATGGTTTTCTGATTTTATGGGAGGCATTCGATATTCCAATTACATCGCTACTTTTGTGGCAGGTACCGTTAATGTTGAAGACAAACAACACCCAATAATGAAAGGAGTGCCTACACCTTTTACTATCAAAAAAGAAGAATGGTATACCTACAATAAAAGTCCTAGGCCCAATGTTCATGTAATCGCAAGCGTAGATGAAAATTCCTATACGCCAGAAACCAAAATAAAAATGGGTGACCATCCGGTGATATGGATAAACGAAAAAATAAAAGCCAGAAATGTTTATATTTTTATGGGACATTCGCCTGAATTATTTGATAATGAAGCTTATAAGGCTTTATTTAAAAATGCTATTTTCTGGGCGGTAGGAAGGTAAAACTACCCCTATCTCTAAATCTCTTTCCCCAACAGTGGGGAAAGAGACTTGAATAAAAATGATTTTCAGTTAATGAGAACAGTATTAATTATAGATGATGAGGAAAAACTGAGAAACTTGATGGCTCGGATTATTGAGTCTGAGGGATTTGAGGTAGTTGAGGCAGGAGATTGCAGGTCTGGTTTAAAGAAATTGGAGCAGTTTGCTATTGATGTGGTACTTTCAGATGTGAAGCTACCAGATGGAAACGGGGTTGATTTATTACCCAAAATCAAATCCGCGCATCCGTTGATAGAGGTAATTTTATTGACTGCTTATGGCAATATCAATGATGGGGTGCAGGCCATGAAGAATGGTGCTTTTGATTATATCGTCAAGGGAGATGATAACGAAAAGATAATTCCCCTACTCCACCGGGCTATTGAGAAAGTACAATTACAAAAGAAAGTACGAGACCTTGAAAAGCGTGTAGGCGAAAAGTTTTCTTTTGATGCCATCATTGGTAAATCGAAAGCTATTCAGCAAGCAATAGATTTAGCAAAAAAAGTGGCACCGATTGATACAACCGTTTTATTAACAGGTGAAACCGGAACAGGCAAAGAAGTTTTTGCACAAGGCATTCATCAGGCAAGCTCAAGAGCAGGAAAAAGTTTTGTAACACTCAATTGCAGTACATTCAGCAAAGATATTCTTGAAAGTGAGTTATTCGGACATAAGCAAGGGGCATTTACAGGAGCAATCAAAGATAAAAAAGGCTTAATTGAAGAAGCGAACGGAGGGACTCTCCTATTGGATGAAATCGGAGAAATGCCTTTAGAATTACAAGCCAAACTACTACGCGTATTAGAAACCAATGAGTTTATTAAATTAGGTGATACTAAACCTACCAAATCGAATTTCAGACTGATAGCCGCTACCAACAGAGATTTAAAACAGGAATACGAAACCAATCACTTCCGCTCTGACCTTTATTTCAGACTAAGTGTTTTTGAAATTCATTTGCCGCCCCTCCGCGAAAGGGCAAAGGATATTGAGCCATTGACTCATTATTTCATGCAACAGTTTTCGGCCAAAACCAACAAACGCGTTGACAAAATAGACAATGAATGCCTCGAAAAATTAGAAAGCTATGAATGGGTCGGTAATATCCGGGAGTTAAAAAATATCATTGAAAGAGCAGTTATTCTGGCCGACTCTAATATATTAACTTCTGATTTACTTCCCTATGATATTCAACAACCGCGCCAGCAAAACAAAGGCGCGTTATCTGCCTTCTCAATGGCAAGTGCAGAAAAACTGCATATACAAAAAGTACTAAACTACACCAAAGGCAATAAAGCCGAAACCGCCAGATTATTAGAGATTGGGATTGCTACACTTTATAGAAAGATTGAGGAGTTTGGGTTGTAATTTTCTCAATTGTAAAACATTTTACCACTTAGTTGCGCGGAGTATTGCACATAGTTTCACAGAAATGCACTAAATAACTCGGTGAAACTTTGTGCCGAACTTAGTGTTACGCTGTGGTTATTTTCTTCCATTACGTCTCTCCATTTTGAGAAAAGCTTATCATTTTGATAGGCTTTTTTTGTACCAATACTCTGGCACACCTCTATTAACATACTCACTATCAATCACTTATAAAGTTCAATATTAAATTGGTATAAACATTGGCATATCACTACCAGAACTAAATTTTAAAAACGATGGTAACGCTCATTTTAATTATGCTTGGTGTAGCCCTATTCGGGGTTTGTTATAAATCCATTCACTTTTTTGAAAACATTTAAAACCATGATAGCCCTATTCATTTTATCAATGTTGGTTTTTGCATACCTGGTGTATGTCTTACTCAAACCTGAAAAATTCTAAATCTCATGAACACTGAAATATCAGGCATTATAGCCTTATTTATGGTCACACTATTGCTGGCCGTTCCCTTCGGGAAATACGTTGCTAAGGTTTACACTGGCGAACGAACTTTCTTAGACCCTGTTTTTAATCCTATTGAAAAGCTTTTCTACCGCATCAGCGGTATTGATGCCACGCAGGAAATGAACTGGAAACAACACCTGGTGGCTTTACTGAGCATCAACTTTATCTGGTTTTTTCTAAGTATGTTTATCCTGATGAATCAGGGTTGGTTACCTCTAAATCCTGATGGTAATCCTTCCATGTCACCTGATCTGGCATTTAATACAGCTATCTCCTTTGTAGTTAACTGTAACTTGCAACACTATTCAGGTGAAACAGGAGTTTCTTATCTGACACAATTAGTTGGTCTGATGTATCTGCACTTTGTTTCTGCGGCTACGGGTATGGCAGCCTGTGCTATTGTATTCAATGCCATGCGTGAACGTCAGGCTGAAAAATTAGGTAATTTCTACAACTACTTCTTAAAAAGTTGTACCCGTATCCTCCTGCCGCTTTCAATTATTGTATCTGTATTTTTAGTATTTAATGGAACACCTATGACATTTGAGGGAAAAGATACACTTACCACCTTGCAAGGCGACTCAGTGCAGGTTTCAAGAGGGCCAGCTGCGGCGTTTGTTGCCATTAAGCACCTGGGGACTAATGGCGGCGGATTTTTTGGAGCGAACTCTGCTCACCCGTTAGAAAACCCTAATTATTTTACCAATGCATTAGAAATGTTTTCTCAGATGATTATTCCGTTTGCTTTCATCTTCGCTTTGGGATATTATCTGAAACGTAAAAAACTGGCATGGACAATCTTTGGAGTCATGACTATTGGTTTCTTGTCTCTCACTATCCCGACAGTTATTGCTGAAATCAATGGAAGTCCCTCCATACAGCATTTAGGTGTGGCCCAACCTACTGGAAGCATGGAAGGCAAGGAAGTAAGGTTTGGTACTGCCGCTTCAGCTTACTGGAGTATTGCTACCACTGTAATTTCAACTGGCTCGGTTAATAGTATGCACGACAGCAGTATGCCGCTTTCGGGTGCTATGCAAATGCTGGGTATGATGATAAATGCCTTTTATGGAGGTTGCGGGGTTGGTATCCTTAACTATTACATTTTTATAATTTTAGGTGTATTCATATCCGGGTTGATGGTGGGTCGTACACCAGAGTTCCTGGGTAAGAAAGTAGAAGCTAGAGAAGTAAAAATTGCTGCGATTATTGCCATACTTCACCCTCTGCTGATTCTTGTAGGTTCATCCTTAGCAGCTTATCTTACTGCCAATGATACCCCCATGGGTTGGTGGTTTAACGGAAATGCCACTGGCTGGCTCAATAATCCGGGTTATCATGGATTCTC
Source organism: uncultured Emticicia sp. (assembly GCA_966212365.1). Lineage (GTDB taxonomy): Bacteria > Bacteroidota > Bacteroidia > Cytophagales > Spirosomataceae > Emticicia. The sequence goes on from CBIHRH010000205.1 coordinate 6,177, forward strand.
TGAAATGTTATATGAATATACATCAAGTGCTGCTAATAATGGGAGTGGTTTTGAGGGATTGGGAGACAATAATCCGTTCTGGAATATTTCTACAGGTGTAGTACTTTTATTAAGCAGATTCCTGCCAATTATTGGCCCTGTGGCTATTGCAGGTTTGTTGGCTAACAAAAAATACATTCCTGAAAGTGCAGGGACATTGAAAACCGACACATCCACCTTTGCCATAATGACGCTTGCTGTGATAGCCATTATTGCTGCCTTATCATTTTTTCCTGCTTTGGCCTTAGGCCCATTAGCAGAACATTTTACTCTATTTAAATAAGTATTCCCATGACCAGAAATAATCAAATCTCGCTATTTGACAAACAGTTGGTAAAAGAAGCCATCGGACAATCTTTTATCAAGCTCAATCCCCGACTGATGTTTCGCAACCCAGTTATGTTTACAGTTGAAATCGGAACAGTTATTATGCTGATTGTCTGTATTGCTATTTTTTTAGGCGCTGCCAATCAGGGTAGTCTGACCTACAACATCATTGTCTTTTTAATACTGTTGATTACCCTACTCTTTGCCAATTTTGCAGAAGCCCTTGCTGAAGCACGAGGTAAAGCTCAAGCCAATAGTTTACGCAAAACCCGTGAAGAAACTCCCGCCAAGGTTATTCAGACAGTGGGAGAAATGTATCTGAATGAAATCTTGATTATGCCTTCTTCTCAATTGAAAAAAGGATATGTCTTTGTTTGCGAACCTGGTGATATAATTCCTACTGATGGTGAAATCATTGAAGGGTTAGCAACCATAGATGAGAGTGCCATTACAGGTGAATCTGCCCCGGTGATTCGTGAGGCAGGTGGAGACAAAAGTAGCGTAACAGGTGGCACAAAGGTATTATCTGATAAAATCAAGGTTATTGTAACGACGCAACCAGGTGAAAGTTTTTTAGATAAAATGATTGCCTTAGTTGAAGGGGCAAGTCGTCAGAAAACGCCTAATGAAATTGCTTTGACTATATTATTAGCGGCTTTTACAATCATCTTTGTTATTGTCTGCGTAACACTTAAACCTTTTGCTGATTATGCGCAAAAACCGATTAATATTGCAGATTTTATATAACTATATGTATGTCTGATACCAAACACAATCGGCGGGCTGTTATCTGCAATTGGTATTGCAGGGATGGACAGAGCCTTGCGTGCAAATGTAATTACCAAATCAGGCAAAGCCGTTGAAACTGCCGGAGATATTGATGTGCTACTTTTGGATAAAACGGGGACAATTACCATCGGTAACCGAAAAGCCACGCACTTTTACCCAATTAATGGGATTAATGAGCAGGATTTCATTAAAGCTGCTGTTTTGAGCTCAATGGCTGACGAAACGCCTGAAGGTAAATCAATTATTGAATTAGCTGATGTGAATCCATCAACCTATAAAGTCAGTAAGCCTACTTTTATCAAATTTACTGCTGAAACCCGTAGTTCGGGGATTGATTTTGATGACATAAGAATCCGTAAAGGAGCCTACGATGCCATTAGAAAACTGGTTGAGAAGGCAGGAAACGTATTTCCTCTTGAAACAGGTGAAAGAGTAAAAAGTATTTCGAGCAATGGGGGTACACCATTGGTTGTGGCGGAAAATGAAAAGGTTCTTGGGGTAATTGAATTACAGGATATTATCAAAACAGGCATTCAGGAACGTTTTGAGCGTCTGCGAAAAATGGGTGTAAAAACAGTGATGGTAAC
>CBIHRH010000206.1:0-7914 GCA_966212365.1 uncultured Emticicia sp.
CAGCCAGTGCTAAACAGGCAGTAGTTGATTCGGTAACTTTAGGGAACCGTTATGCCTGGAAAGAGTTGAGTGATTTAATAGGTAAAATTGTTAAGAAAGAAGGGCCTGGTGTAACACCAAACCATATCATGATGGGACCTGGTTCATCTGATTTATTAGAGAAAGTTGCTTTAGTACAATTCATGCATGGCGGTAATATCGTTTCTGCAGACCCTTGCTATATGTCATTGGTAAGTGTAGCAAAATCAGTAGGAGCGAAATGGAAAGCAGTTCCATGTAAAAGCGACTGGTCGCATGACCTACCGGCTATGGAAGCAGCTATCGATGCAGATACTAAATTAGTTTATATCTGTAACCCTAATAACCCAACGGGTAGTATTACAGATGGCAAAGCTTTATTAGATTTCTGCTCACGTGTATCAGAGAAAGTTCCTGTATTTATTGATGAAGCTTATCTTGAATTAGCTGAAGGAACCGGTACACAAAGTATGGTATCCTTATTAGGACAAAACAAAAACGTAATTATTGCCCGCACATTCTCTAAAATTATGGGTATGGCTGGTTTACGTGTGGGTTATATTGCTGCATTGCCTTCATTCCTTGATAAAATTCAGAATATCACCAGAGGTGGTATGGGTATTTCCTATACTTCGGTTTTAGCTGCCTCGGCAAGTATCGAAGACATGGAGTTCCAGACCATGACCAAGAAATTGAACTCGGAGGTTAAGGCCTACTTGTGTTCGAATCTTGATAAGATGAACTACAAATATATACCGTCTTACACCAACTTCGTCATCTTCCCGATTACAATGGATGGTAAGGATTTCTTAGCCAAAATGTACTCAAAAGGCATTGGTGTAAGAACCTTCGACATTCAGAAGAAAACCTGGTGTAGAGTGAGCATGGGTACTATGGACGAAATGAAACTCTTCGTTAAAGCCTTAGAGGAAATCAGCTAAGCTTGTCTCGATTATTCTATTATTCATTGATGTTTGGGTAAGACCTCTTCGTTTAGATGTCTTATCCGAACATCACAGGAAAGTATTTTCCTAAACTCCCAATTTCTTATGGCAGTCGCACTTCAAAAGACATTTCTACTCATATTATTGATCGTGATTGGATTGGCGTTAAGGACGAAATTCAAGAGTAAGACAGAGCTGAATGGAATTAAAGAGATAATTCTTTCAGTGGCACTTCCCTCGACAGTTTTTGTGGCCTTAATGGGTGTGAAAATAGATTCAACCTTATTAATTTATCCACTCATCACATTGGCATTTAATTTCTTTATTTACCTGTCAATGCCATATATTCTTACGCTCTTCAAGATTGAAACAGATAGTTCAATCGGGCGAACACTTACCATGTTGATGCCATCACTTGCCCCGGGTTTATCCAGTTTCCCCTTTATCCATGAATTTCTAGGAAAAGAACCCCTGGCTAAAGCCGCTATGGCTGATGTAGGAAATAAATTTTTTGCGCTGAATTTCCTGTACTTTGTTGCTATGAATATGTATCTTAAAAACAACAAAGCCGGTGAGGTAAAAGAAGAGGGAAAATTAAAGAGCTTATTATTGAGTCTGGTAAAAGAACCGATTAATATTGTGATGCTTCTGGCTATTGGATTTCTGAGTTTTGGTGTTAGTTTCGACGATTTACCTCCGATTATTTCAGAAATCTTCAATCGCACCAGCACGTTGATGACACCAATGGTACTCATCTATATCGGATTAGCCGTACAATTAAAAGAGGGGAAAATCAGATTAGCCAGTTCTATTTTACTATTCCGAGCAGGAATAACCATCCTTTTCAGTGTATTAATCATTACTATTTTCCGAATTTCAGATCCAACACTGGTATTGTTGGCAGTAGTCGTGCCATTGAGTTCATGTAGCTTCTGGCCATTTGCCCACATGTCTGTTGTTGCTTTGAAAGAAGAGAATAACCACGTGCTGAAAGAAAAACGAACATTTAATATTGAATTTGCCGTATTAATTCTGGCTTTTTCCTTACCATTTTCAACTATTCTTGTAATGGGTATTCTGACAGCCGGAACATTCTTTGCCCATACTGAAACTCTCCTTATCACTGGTTTAGGTTTGATTGCTGTTAGCTTTGTGCCTAAGTATCTTGCTAAAACTGCGAGAGTAGTAAAGGCTAGAATGGAGAAAGTTGAGGTGTAGTAGCACCCCATCCCAACCCTTCCCCAACAATGGGGAAGGGCTTAAATGTCGATCTCCCAATTGTTGGGGAGAGCATTAAGTTCTGAAAAATTAAAGATTGCAAAGTCTTTCTGCTGCTTTTTCGAGCATTTCATCATCCTTAGCAAAACAGAATCGCAGAATTTTATTATCATATTTTTCATGATAAAAGACTGAAATCGGAATAGAAGCTACACCAATTTCTTTTGTCCAACGCACAGCCAGATCATAGTCCGATTCATCGGTAATCTGTGTATAAGAAACCATCTGGAAAAAACTTCCTTCTGCAGGCTTCAAAGTAAATCTTGAACCCTTTAGCCAATTGATAAATTTATTGCGTTTCTCCTCATAAAATCCTCGCACAGATAGATAATTATCAGGGTCTTTCATAAAATCCGTAAATGCATATTGCATAGGGGTGGGAGAGGCAAAGGTAATCCACTGGTGCGTTTTTCTGAATTCTGCTGTTAATTCTTTTGGTGCCTGACAATAGCCTAATTTCCAACCTGTTGTATGAAAAGTTTTACCAAATGACCCACACAAAAATGTTCTTTCTTTCAACTCAGGGTGAGAAGCTGGTGATAAATGTTGCCTGTTGTCAAAAATAATATGTTCATACACTTCATCTGAAATAATGAAAATATTTGTCCCTCTTACAATATCAGCAAGCTCATTCAAGTCTTCTTGTGTCAGACATTTTCCTGTCGGATTATGAGGCGTTGTTAACATAATGGCTTTGGTCTTTTCAGTAATCTTACTTTTCACGACTGTCCAATCAATAGTAAAGTCGTTTTCCGCAGTTAAGGTTACATACACAGCCTTGCCTCCATTTAACTCTATACAGGGCACATAACTATCATAGGCAGGTTCAAAAACAATCACTTCATCACCGGAGTGCAAAATGGCCGCCATAGTAGCATAAATTGCTTCCGTACACCCTGATACGATAGTTATTTCATCGCCTGGATGATAGTGTAGATTATATAAATCGGCTGTTTTTTGAGCTAAAATTTCACGTAAAGGCATAATTCCGGCCATAGGCGCATATTGATTCATGCCCTTTTGCATATAATGATTAACTAATTCAATGAGTTTCGGCGAACAATTGTAATTAGGAAAACCCTGTGAAAGATTGAGCGCGCCCGTTTCGGCAGCCAACTGAGACATAACCGTAAATATGGTAGTACCCACATTCGGTTGTTTAGATGTAATTGTCATTGAGGTAAACTTTACCAATGAGAATTGGCAAATTGTTAATTATTTAGAGTAAGGAATTCAGGTTCTATTTTTTTAATCTATCTAATTCAAATTTCATTTCACCCACCAGATGGCTCAATTTATCAAAACTTGGGCTAGGCTCTGGTAAATGATAACTGATAAATGCTTTTATTTCCCAGGTTTCAATCACATCATTAATAGAGATTTCAGTGCTCGGGAAACGGTGATTATCAGAACTCAACAATAATGTACCCTTGATTTTTACCTGATTATATACCCGGCGATAGATGATGCCCTGTGGTTTGGTAACCAGCACATAGTTTTTGCTATCAGTTATCTCGTACCAGTTTTTAACCAGAGAACCAATCAATAAAGCGCCATCAAAGGCAAAATCTTCTGCTGCTTCAAAGGCTCTGTATTCTCCTGCCGATAAAGTTGGTAAATGAAATTCAGCCAGCGTTTTGAGAAAACTCAATTCTTTGTTTTTCATCAGGTAGTCGTTATACTGAAAACGACGCACAATCTGAATGGTATTTTTTTGAGCCCGTGTTTCATGAACATATTTAGGAGCAGGTTCAATATACTCTGGTTGTGCAGGTGCTTTATGAGGCTGAATATCAGGTATATACTTTGGTGTTGGTTCTGAATAGTCTTTTATTGTATTCGGTTTTGGTCCACTATTAGGAATCATTGGCTCAGACTCAAATTGCATTTTATCAGCAGGTCTGAGCATGACCTTTTGCGCTACCATTCCAGTATTTTTTTCTAGTGCAGGCGTTTCATTACCCAAAAACTGGCCCATCAATTCCCCTATAGAAGGAGGGAAGTCAAACGGGTCGTCCTCCGGCTCGGGAGTATCATTGCTATAGGTTGGTTTTGCTTCAAAACCGAAAGTCAGGTCAGGCGTTTCTCTCAGTTTCCGGATATCTTTTTTAACGAAATCGTCTACACTGATTCCAAAAGTATTGGCGATTATTTTGAGCGTATCAACGGGAGGAACAGCCCGGGCTTCTTCATAAGCACCCACATTGGCTCTTTTAGTGCCAATGCGTCTGGCAAACTGGTCTTGGGTCAGTCCGTTGATGCGTCGGAGGTATTTCAGATTATTACTTATTAGTGACATCCGGGCTTATTTATAAGGTGTGAATAGAACGATTTTCAGATTATTAGATAGACAGAAAGCATAAATACTACCCGAATATCTAAAATTTTTAGTAATTCACCAAATTGCATAACTTTTTGAAAGTTTTTTGCATAATCAAGTGTTTTTTTTGAATTTTGAGTATCTCTTATTTAATCGAAAAAACTAATGACCCATATACCTGCTACCATCGAAACAGACATTGATGCCTTGTTTCAATTACAAAAGAAAAATCTGCTAAATCTTGCTGCAACTACTTCAAAAGAACGTATTGTAAAGATTAAAAAAGTAATGAACTGGGTGCTTGATAATCAGGAGCGGATGGCAGAGGCTTTGGGCGCTGATTATCAGAAAAGTCTTTTCGAAGTAAAGGTAAGTGAGGTAATGCCTGTAGTAAGTGAAGCCAAATACATTATCAGGCACTTAAAGCAGTGGATGAAACCCGAAAGTGTTGAGACTCCACTCAAAATGTTAGGCACAACCAGTAAGATTATTACTGAACCAAAAGGTAACTGTCTGATTATGAGTCCGTGGAATTATCCATTCAATCTTACCTTAAAACCATTACTGCAAGCCATTGCCGCAGGAAATGCCGTAATCATCAAACCCTCAGAAATCGTTGCTAATGCTTCAAAATTATTGGCTGAGATGGTGCAGGAATTATTTCCGATGAATGAAGTGGCGATGGTAGAAGGAGATGCTAAAGTGGCAGGTTTACTATTAAATTTGCCGTTCAATCATATCTTTTTTACGGGTAGCCCTGCCATTGGCAAAGTAGTGATGCAGGCAGCTGCCAAGCATCTGGCATCGGTTACCTTAGAATTGGGGGGTAAATCGCCCACCATTGTAGATGAAACAGCCGACATCAAATTTGCTGCGCAAACCATTGCTGCTGAGAAATTTCTGAATAATGGACAAACCTGTATTGCACCCGATTATATTTTTATTCATCTCTCAAAAACCAACCAGTTTGTAGAAGAAATGGGTAAATACATTCAGAAAATGTATGGGAATGATGTTTCAAAATCTCCGGATTATTGCAGAGTGGTTAATAATAAGCATTTTAATCGGGTAAAGGGATTAATTGATGATGCGGTTGAAAAAGGAGCAAAAATTGCCATTGGTGGAAATACTGATAATGCTCAGAACTTTATTGAGCCAACAGTGGTTAGTCACGTAAATGCTGAAATGCGGATTATGCAGGAAGAGATTTTTGGTCCGGCTTTACCAATTTTAGAGTTTACGAATCTTGATGAGGTAAGTACCTATATCAATGAGGGTGAGAAGCCTCTGGCATTATACATATTCAGCAAAAAAAGAAGTAATATAGATACCATCGTGCAGAATACATCTTCTGGTGCAATAGTAATTAACGAAACTACTATTCACTATTTGCAGAATAATCTTCCTTTTGGTGGGGTTAATAATTCAGGTATTGGCAAATCGTTTGGCAAATATGGTTTTGAAGAGTTTTCTAATAAAAAGGCAGTGGTTGAGAATAAGTTTTCAACTTTCAGCATGTTTCATCCACCTGCTACCAATAGAGTAATGAAAATGTTGGATATGGTTATTAAATGGCTATAGCCGATTAACACTAAACACTATGAAATTAACCCGAAGGGCATTTATTTCTCTATCTGCCTTTATTACCCTTGCAGTTGTAAGTACCGTTATATTTATGAGACAAAAATTTTTTGGACAAAATCCATTTGGTGAGAGGCTTAAAAAAATTCTGAAATCACCTCATTATAAAAATGATTCATTTCAGAATATATCCCCAACAGAGGTGATGAAAAAAGATGCGTCTTATTTTAAAATGATGAGACAGTTTTTTAGTAAGCCTAAAGATATTAAGCCCTCAGTTGCATTGCCCTCCGTTAAAACTGATTTAAAAAATTTAAAAGCGGATAAACCAACCATTGTCTGGTTCGGACATTCTTCTTACTTCATTAAATCTAAAGATACAACAATTCTGATTGACCCGGTTTTGAGTGGCTCTGTTTCGCCAATCGGTGGGTCTTTTGGAAGTGCATTTGATGGAAGTGATATTTATAAAGTAGAGGATTTACCAGAAATTGATATTCTTTTTCTATCGCACGATCATTACGACCACCTAGATTATAAAACACTAGTAAAACTCATACCAAAAGTCAAAAAGTTTTATGTCTCGTTCGGAGTTGGTTCTCACTTAGAATATTGGGGTGCTGATTCATCGAGAATAATAGAGTTTGACTGGTGGGATAAACATACAATAGCTGATGATATTGAGATAGTAGCTGCCCCGGCTCGCCACTTTTCAGGTAGGAGTTTCACGCGTGGTAAAACATTATGGTCGGCATTTATACTCAATATTCATGGCTATAAATTGTTCTTAGGTGGAGATTCAGGCTATGATGCACATTTTAAAGAAATTGGAGATAAATATGGCCCTTTTGATATTGCTATGCTCGAAAACGGACAATATGGTGAAGACTGGCCTTTAATACACATGTTCCCTGAACAGACCGCACAAGCTGCAATAGATTTAGGCGCTAAACTTTTATTACCTGTTCATTGGGGTAAGTTCGTACTGGCTAATCACCCCTGGAATGAGCCTATTCAAAGATTAGTTGTGGCGGCCAAGAAAATTAATCTACCGATTACTACTCCGATGATTGGTGAGCCGGTTATTATAGGAGAGAAAAACCCCGACAAAGTCTGGTGGAATATCGCTTAGTTATTCTAATAATAAACAAAAAGTCTGCCATTTACAACAAACGTAAAGGCAGACTCTTGTTTTTTGAGAATTAATTCTCAAAAAATCTTAAGATTTGATGAAAGAGCCAACTATTACTTCATGCGATTCTCCGGTAAGGCCAGTTAAGTTTTCTTAAATAAAATTCTTATTTTTTCTAATTACATCCTCCGGTTTCTGCTTTGAAAATTGTTCCTGTTTCTGCTTTGAATCCTGCATTGAGTTCAACAGCCTTGGCCTGATAAGTTGCTTTTGTGCCAGCACCCGTTATATAGTTAGTGGCTGCAATCTTTCCACTTGTGGCGGAGGCAATTTTATTAACATCTCCTGAAGTAATATCGTCTGCTGGGTGTACAAGGGCTATATTTGTCGGGCAAGGAGAGGCGATAATGGTTAATTGTTTACTATTACTGCTAAATAGCATACAAGTACCCAAACCATATGCTTCGGCAATTGTTTTATTTAGCAGGGTATTAGTATCAAATCCATTCGCATAAGATAAGCCGTATACCACGAATGAACCTCCGGGTAATGAAGTAAAATTGGAGGATGCTGAAACTGCCTGAATTTGATTGGTATTTTGATTAACTGCTACATAAGTATAGCTGAAACCTGGAGGGTCA
>CBIHRH010000207.1:0-7912 GCA_966212365.1 uncultured Emticicia sp.
AGATAGCTTCTTCTAATTTATCTGATACTTTAAGAATCTCAAAGAAAAAAGATGTCGGCTCTGATGATACGAAAGACAATGATTTCAGCGTAGCAACCGGATATGCTACCAAAGTAACCATCAATACTGATTCTACCGGAAATAAAAAAGATAACCTGACAGTAGATGCTGCCTTATATACTCCTGTAGGTACTATCGGAGATTTTGTATGGAACGATGCCAATAATAACGGTATTCAGGATGGTGGTGAAGCAGGCGTGAACAACGTAATTTTAGAGTTATATGCAGCTGATAGCACTGGCAACCCTATAGGTGGTGTATTAGCAAAAGATACAACCAATGTGAATGGTTTATACAAATTCACTAATCTGGTTAAAGGTGCTTACGTAGTAAAACTACTCGTTGGCTCATTACCTGCAGGCTCTATTATAAGTACCAAAACCAAGCTTGGGAGTGATACAAAAGCCGACAGTGACATCAGTAACGCAACAGCTTTAAGCGCAAAAATCACTTTAGACCCTGAAAATGATTCTAACCCACTTAACAAAGATAATCTGACCATTGATGCTGCTATCTACAACCCATTGGGTTCTATTGGTGATTATGTATGGAAAGATAATGATAATGATGGTGTACAAGATATGGATGAAACTGGCGTAAGCGGTGTTATCTTACATTTATATGCGGCTAATCCGGATGGCTCTCCAACGGGCAGCGTATTAAAAGCTGATACTACAGATGCGAATGGTTTCTATCTGTTCAGTGGTCTGGCATTAGGTGATTACGTAGTGCAAATCATTACAAGTTCACTTACCTCAGGTAATACTATCTCTGAAATGATAGACAAAGGTGGTAATGATAACGCCGATAGCGATTTTAACTCCACTACTGGGTATTCGGCAAAAATAAGTATCAACCCGGCTGATAATACCAAAAAAGATATTCTATCAATAGATGCTGCTATACATCAGGCAATAGTTTGCCCTACACTAACAGTTTCTGCCATTGACGGTGAGATTTGTGTAGGTGATTCTACTTTCATTAAAGGTATTACAAGTAATGGTGCTGACATCAATTGGTATTTAGCGGCTATAAATGGCACACCTGTATTCTCAAGCGATAGTGCTCAATCAGTTCTGGTGTTCCCTACAACAACCACCATTTATTATGCCGAGATTGATGGATTACACCCGGGCTGCCCTACTTCTCGTCAGCCGGTAGTTCTTGTGGTAAATGCTCGCCCATCACTTCCGTCATGTGCCGGGGTTGTAGATGAGTGTATCGGCAAAACCATCAATCTGAACGATTATGTCATCAATGGAGCGACAACTCCGGGAGGTACATTCGAATGGCATACAACAGCCAGCGAGAAATCATCTTTGGTATCAACACCGGCAAGCGTTGGTGCAGGTACTTATTATTTATTTGAGAAATCAGGCACAGGTTGTTTCAGCCCTCCAAGAATGTTGAAAGTCAATCTGAAAAACTGTGATACATTAATTGATTTAAGCCTTACTAAAATAGTAACTACAATGACTCCTAAAGTATTGGATAACGTTGTATATACTATCAAAGTTACGAACAATGGCTCTCACGCCGCGACTAACGTAGAGATTGAAGACCAGATGCCAACGGGCTTAGAGTTTATTTCAAGTCCTTTCTTTACCAAAAATGGTAATATACTGACAGCCACTATTTCTAATATAGCAGCCGGACAAACGATTACCTTAGATTATGTGGTGAAAGTAACTTCTCCGGGAGATAAAATCAACTTTGCTCAGATCAGTAAAGCAGACCAGAAAGATGTTGATTCAACCCCTGGTAATGCTTCTACCACATCAGAAGACGATAACAGCAAAGTCATTATATCTCCGATAGAATCTGAAATTATTTCAGATTTAAGTTTAGATAAAACTGTTAATAAAACTACAGCCACTATCGGCGAACAAATTACTTACTATATAACTGTTCTCAACAATGGTTCAAACCCTGCTACCAATGTTGAAGTAAAAGATATTGTGCCTGATGGCTTACAAATCGTAGCCACTACTGGAGCAGATAATATTACAACTTCCGGCAATACCATAACAGCTAAATTCAATGAAATAAAAGTAGGATTTGCTTCTACATTCCAGATTGTAGCAAGAATCACTGCTTCGACAGGAAGTATTAAAAACTGGGCTCAGATTACTAAAGTAGATCAGAAAGATGTTGACTCTACTCCAGATAACGGCACAGGTAATGGAGAAGATGATACCGACGATGCAGATATAACTATTACTGCGGGTCCATGTAACCCACCTGTACCTTTGATTGCTACTTCTAATACATATATCTGTACGGGAGAAAGCATCACTTTATCTTCAGTTGGTTGCACAGGTACAGTAGTATGGTCAACGGGTGCTACAGGTAATTCTCTTACACTTAGTCCCACAAGTTCAACTACTTATACAGCTAAATGTAAAATCAGTGATGCCTGTTCAAGTGGCGATTCAAATCCGATATCAGTTGTAGTCAATCAGATTGTACCTCCAATCATTACTTCTAATGCACCTAACAATACAATATGCGCAGGCGGAAGTGTCATATTAAGTGCAACTTCATGTTCAGGTAGTGTTATCTGGTCTACTGGTGCAACCGGCTCAAGTATTACGGTTAATCCTACTACTTCTACTACCTACACGGCTACTTGTAAAACAAATACCTGTACCAGTAGCGCATCAAGCCCACTTACTATTACTATTGGTAATACTGGCAGTGCACCAACCATTTCAGCAAGCAAAAATGCTATTTGTAATGGTGAAACAGTAGTACTTACTGCTAATGGTTGTAATGGAACTATAACCTGGTCTAACGGTATGACAGGAAGCTCAATAAGCATTATGCCTGGCACAACAGGTACTTATAGTGCTACTTGTTCTTCAAGTGGTTGCGGCAGCCAGACTTCTGCACCGCTTACTATTACAGTCGCTCCTGCAGCTCAAACGCCAGGTATCAATGCCGACAAAGACGTGATTTGTGCAGGTGGTAATGTAAATCTTACAGCTTCAAACTGTAATGGCACTTTGGTGTGGTCTAATGGAGTTAGCAGTTCTGCCATAGCAGTCTCACCAACAATAACCACTACTTATGAAGTTAGCTGTATAAGCGGACAATGTAGTGCCAAAGTTTCCAAAACTATTACAGTGAAGCCTCAACCTGCTGCTCCGGTTATTACAAAAGCAAAAGACCAGATTTGTATAGGAGAATCAGTAATATTAACAGCAAATAATTGTGACGGTATCGTAACATGGAGCACAGGAGCTACAACGGCTACTCTTACAGTAAGCCCGACAGCAACTACCTCTTATACCGCCATCTGTAACGTTGATGGCTGCAATAGTGTTTCTTCTGCTGCTAGTACTATCACAGTTTCAACTACGTCGCCTACTATTACGGCATCTAAAGAAGTTATTTGTATAGGTGGTTCATGCATACTCACTGCAACAGGTTGTTCGGGTAATTTATTATGGAGCAATGGTCAGACAACCAGCAGTATTACGGTTGACCCGGTTGCTTCTATTACCTATACAGTTGCATGTGCTGCCGGAACCTGTGAGGCGGTGGCGTCAAAAGCTATTACAGTAAGTACAGAAACAAGTGTACCTCCTGTTATCTCAGCATCAAATACAAACCTATGTACAAGTGGTAACGTAACATTGAGCGCTACGGGTTGTACAGGTACGGTTGTATGGTCAAACCTGCAAACGGGGTCAAGCATTACTGTTAATGTGACAAATACCATTGTATTTGCAGCAGCTTGTAAAATAGGCGATTGCGAAAGTGAAAAATCAAATAATATTACAGTAACAGTAGGTAAACTGAATAAGCCGGTTCTTAGCGCCAATCATTCAGCCATTTGTATCGGAGATGCCGCAACGCTCTCTGCAACAGGTTGTAATGGCAATGTAATCTGGTCGAATGGTCTTACCGGAAGCTCAGTTACAGTAAATCCGGTTACCACTACAGAATATACCGCCGTTTGTAAAGCCGCCCAAGGCACTTGCACAAGTGACGAAGCAGATAAATTAACAATTACGGTTACTTCTCAACCAGAGCCGCCAATTATTGCCTGTACCTGTGCAAGACCAAGAATATGTCAGGGAGATACCCTTACTTTGAAAGCCATCGGTTGTCTTGGTACATTCGTATGGTCTAATGGACAAACTACCTCTTCGATTGTTGTAAGCCCTCAGGAAACAACAGTATATACAGTAATATGTAAAGTTGGTTCTTGCGAAAGCGCACCATCGGCTGCTGCTACTGTTAATGTGGGTAGCCCGGCCCCTCCTTTGGTTAGCTGCAAAAAACCACAGGTTTGTGGTGGTAACTCAACTACTCTGGAAGCTGCAGGTTGTGTAGGTACTGTTAAATGGTCTGACGGACAGGTAGGTGCTGTGATTAACGTATCTCCTGCTACAGTTACCAGTTACTGGGCGTTTTGTGATGCCGGAAAATGTCAGAGTGAGAAATCTAACGTGATTACGGTACAGGTGAATGGCTCGGGTCTGAAAAAACCAACTACCAAAGACCTTGTCAATGTATGTCCATTTACCCATGTTGATTTGACAACAGGTGTAACAAGTGCGATTTCATCAGTTGGCGGAACATTTACATTCCGTGCATATAATAGCCCTGATTCTGCTGTATTAGCAAATCCATCATCGGTTGGAACAGGTTCATATTATGTATTTGAGAAATCGGGTGCTGGTTGTTTCAGTGAAGGAAGCCGCATTAATGTGCAAATTATCAACTGTAACGATACCACTTCTTGTGTTACTAGTCCAGCCACTGCATTTGCAGGTAAAGATTCTACTGTATGTATCAGTGCTAATTTCTTTGAATTGCACGGACAAAGAGGTGGCTCGGCACAAAGTTCTAAATGGACAAGTGATGGTACCGGAACATTCGACAATTCTCTGAGCTTGAACGCAAAATATAATTATACAAGTGCAGATATAACAAGAGGCTTTGTAAACTTTACATTGACTACTAATGATCCTGATGGAAATGGACCATGCCAGGCAGCCGCAGATACTTTCAAATTGACTATCAATGGTATAGGTACAGCGCCAAATATTGAAAGTAATAAATCACCAAATATCTGTTCCGGCGATTCGGTTATCCTGAGTATAGTACAAGCAGGCCGTCGTGTATGGAGCACCGGAGATACTACACAAAGTATTGTAGTAAAATCATCGGGCACTTATTCGGTTAAATTATTGAATGCCCAGGGTTGCGCTTCGTTAAGTTCGAATAGCATTGTGGTAGTAGCTAATGATACCATTGCTCCTCCATCTGTAGTGGCTACAGCTAAAAATGTTTGTCCTGCTACTACTGTAAATCTTATTAATGCGGTTACCAGTGCACCTAGAACTGCAGGGGGTACCTTCGAATTCCGTACAGGAGCAACGCCTGGTTCACCATTGTTGACTAATGCAACAGCCGTTGGCGCAGGTACGTACTATGTATTTGAGAAGAGCGCTATAGGTTGTTATAGTGCAAGCGCACCAATTATAGTAGACATTGATACTTGCGGTACACCACCGGCAGATACAGCAGCTGTTGAGTTAGGTATCACTATTGTTGGTTCTCGTGTAGAATTGGCAGTAGGTGACCCACTGACGTATACCATTACGGTTACCAACAATACCATGCATACGGCTACCAATGTGCATATCACGAATGTATTGCCAAAAGGTATCACAATTACCTCTGCTACCCCTGGTTTAACAGCCTTTGGTTCAGATTCACTAGTGAGTGTAATTGGTACTTTCCCTGGTGGGGCTATCAAGACTTATACTTATACAGCAAAAACTACCAAAGCGGGTACAATCAGAAATATAGCTAAGATTACGAAAATCGACCAGGTTGATCCAATTCTTAGTAATAATACCAGTCATTGGGATATTCACTGTGCTACTTGTCAGGAAATCTGTACGGCTATGTCGTTGGATGCTGACACCACACGTCAGGCGAATGGCAGCTACAATGTTATATTCCGTGCCTTTATTGAAGCTTGTGGAAACGTGAAGCTGGAAAACATCAAGGTAACTGAAAACCTTGCCACCATGTTCCCTTCTCCGGTAACTTATACAATTATTCAGAAACCAACAGTAGGCCCAGGAAGCAAGTTGATACCAAATGATAATTTCAATGGTTCATCAGACTTAAATCTGACAGTGCCAACTGGTAGCGAGATTGAAGCAGGCGTGACAGACACAGTAAAATTTGTCATCAACATCGTACCAAATGGCAATGAAGGGCCATTCAGTACTAATGCCCTTGTAGAAGCTACAGGAATGACCACATTTGGTATTGAAGATGATGTATCAGACGTATCAAACAACGGCCCTTATATTGATAAACCAAGTGCTGAGCCAACGGTTGTCAGATTATATAAGAGCCCAAGTGTTGGTCTGGCCAAAATTGTATCAGATAGTACCAAGAAAGCCAATGGTTCTTACGATGTTACTTATACATTATTTGTGAAAAATAACGGTTCATTACCTCTTAATAATGTAGTACTAACCGATACGCTATCAAAAGTATTTAATCTACCTGCTACGTTTACAGTACTGGGCACACCAGTTAAAAATACTGGTAGCCAGTTAGTAATCAATAATGCATTCAACGGCACAACAGATGCCCGCCTGACGCTTCCAGGTAGTACTATCCCAGTCGGTCAGACAGACACATTACAATTCAGTGTGAATCTACAGCCGGATACGATAAAACTATTTGCCAATACAGCTATTGCAAGAGGTTCTGGTACTTTGGCTAACGGAAACACTGAGAATGTAGTAGACCTATCGAATGCAGGTACAAATCCTGATGCACCGGGTAGTAATCCGACGAATCTGAACTTAGACCCAGGTGGTATGAGTTCAATCGAAATCCCATGTATTGGCCTTGCGCTCTATGTAAAAGATACAATTAAACAGGCTGATGGAAGCTATAATATAGCATTCCGCGCAATTATTAAAAACTGCGGAAATCTGACCTTATCGAATATACAACTATGCGATACTTTAACTAATACCTTCCCTGCACCGGTACAGGCGACCATTGTACAGACTCCAACTATCAGCGCAGGAAGTCAGATAGCAGCTAATGCCAGCTATAATGGCGCAAATAACTCTTGCTTACTGGCAAGTGGAAGTGTGATAGCTCCTGGTAGAATTGATACGGTTAAATGGGTGGTGAATGTGAAACTCAATGGTAATTTAGGACCTTTCAGAAACTCAATAATAGTTTCGGGCAAAACTCCGGCAGGCATCACCATTACTGATATTTCTAACGATGGTCTTAATCCTGACCCACAGGGAAGTACGCCTACCGTTATCAACTTCGGCATCTTACCTGAGGCTTTGATTGGTATTTCGAAAGAGGCTACTGAGCCGACTCAGGTAGGTGACAGAACTTATGATGTAACATTCAAGTTCAAAGTGAAAAACTATGGACGTACCGACTTCACAGGTGTACAAGTGCAGGATAATCTTGCCGTAACCTTTGGAGATAGCGTAAGAATTGATTCAGTACATGTAACAGCAGATGCAGGATTTAAAGTTAACGATAATTATACAGGACGCGGCAATCTGATTAATCTATTGGTTGATTCCTTAAGTACGCTTCCTAAGAATACCACTCGTAATATCACAGTCTTTACACGTGTAACACTTACTGAGGGTACCACTACATTTGCCAACCAGGCTTTAGCCATAGGTAAATATCCAACCAATAAAACGGTTGACGATTTATCAACCAATGGTACTGATCCTGATCCGGATAATAATGGTAATCCTAAAGACAATAGTATTGCTACACCAATCAATATCAATGGTGGTATTAACACGGGCAATGTTACAGCATT
>CBIHRH010000208.1:0-7908 GCA_966212365.1 uncultured Emticicia sp.
GCAAGCAATACTCAATTATTCCAGTTATTGACTGTGAAGGGTAATATATTAACCTATAAGGCTTTTACTGCTACCGGAGAATTGTATGATGCTTTTGACCTGCAGAAACAACCTGGTAAGCCTAATGTTTTGGTGAATAAAATTCCTAAGACGGCTGAGAAGAATTGATTTTAATGAGAGATATGTAAGTGGGGCTAAATAGTCAAGGAGTGTAAAATATTATTTGGCCAAGAACGACCCCACACCCTAAATCCCTCTCCCCAACAGTGGGGAGCGGACGCCGCGCGGAGGGACTTTTAAGCCCTTCCCTATTGTTGGGGCGGACGCCGCGCGGAAGGGTTGGGATGGGGTCTATACCAAATAATATTTTGCGCCCCTTGACTTTTTAAACATCCTCTGAGCCTCCTCAATTGTAACTAATTAGTATCAATTTCTTTTATTAGCAGCAATTAAGGTAGAACGCTTAGTAGCTACATTCCTTCGGGTAACAGGACTCTCGTGTACCTCTTTTGAATTTACCCAGGCCTCTTCCAATCTGGCCAGTCGTTTCTCTAAGTCCTCATTTTTCGATTTCAATTCTACGTTGATTCGGGTCAAGTCATCCGTTATTTTCACCAATGCCTGAATAGCCGAGAAGTTGATACCATCAAAATCTGCCTGATTGATAAGGGTATCGCATCCAATACTACCATAATTATCTTTACCAAAAGCCGCATAAAAATCCTGCGCCATCGGCCCATAATGACGGAAGACTTTAGGGTCCTGGCCTTTATAATTCCAGGTGGTGAGTCTGAATTTAGCAATTTTTTGTAGGAGTCCCTCGCTATCTATAAGCTGATGCTTTTCTTTTTTGGTAGAATCTGAGATAGAAGACCAGGCATTTGCGCCCGCCACGGCCCTGATACCTGTGCGCACATTATCGGACGGACTCCCATTACCCGTATCGCCGCAAGTCATCAACCAGTAACCATTAGCAAAGCGGGCTACAAATTGATTTTCGATTCCGACAATAGTTTCTCCTTGATTGTATGGGTCGCCATCGCCAATGATAAATGAACCGAGTTTCCCATTTGTATTAGTATATCTTCCCATCGCTGTAGAATAATCACCGCTGGCAGTTGTGACTACACCTGTAGCTGTAGTGCCAATGCCACTGGCAGTAGAGCCATAACCCATTGCTACAGAATAATTACCACTTGCTATAGTACCTACACCAGTGGTCATAGAAGAATAGCCATTGGCTTTGGTACTAGAGCCCATAGCTGTAGAATACCAACCAATGGCTTTGGTATTATAGCCCATAGCTGTAGAAGCTTCTCCACTGGCAAGAGTACCATTACCCATTGTTATAGAATTATAACCACTGGCGGTGGTACTATTGCCCATAGCCGTAGAATTAATGCCTTTGGCAGAAGTATTATAGCCTATAGATGTTGAATAATAGCCACTAGCCATAGCACTATATCCGGTGGCAAATGAAAAAAAACCTATATTGTTAGCATCCCAGACACTGTCTATGGCCGACGATACTGTCCCGACCCGAAAGGCCGAACGCGAAGGAATCCACATCAGCCTTGTGCCTGCGCCGCTTATCGGGGCAGTAGGTGGATTTGTCGTGTTATTAGGAATATCCGGTAAAATCGAAGAATGAGCCGACCAGAAGCCTCCTGTATTGGTATTTCGTATTTCGTTGCCACCCGCACCATTCAGATGCCAGTAATTACTGCTGCCACCTGATGAAAGGTTCACCCATACTCCGCTTTGCCTGAACCAGTAACCCTGGGTATTGGTATCGAAGACCAGCATTCCATTTTGGGGAGATGCAATAGCCATGCGTTGTGCAGTTGTCATTTGTGGTAAGATAATACCAGGTAAGATTGTGCTGTTCTGCCCCAAAACAGTTATTAGAGAAGAGAAGAACAGAAGTCCGGCGAAGGTGAATTGTTTTTTCATGAAAATAAAGTATGTAGGTGGTTTATACGTTGTTTATATCTTTTGTATGATATAATATTTCTCAACTAAAATCAGTCACGGCAGCATTCTTTTGAATGCGTCAAAGGGATAATCAGGTAATTTCCTAAGCAGTTAAAAGTGATTATAATCTCAAAGACAGATAGCCTTTTATGATAGAATAAAGCAAAATACCAAAATAAATACCTGAAAACCAAGCATTTAAATAAGAATAAATTTATATTGAATCCGGTTCTACACTCTATTTAAGATCTTTTTCAGAGATAGATGAGGATGTTTTTGGTGGATTAATGTCCTGGATTTTAAACTATAAATGGGTATATGTAATTGGAGATTAACTATTAGGTTTCATGAAATAACCGTTCCTGGGAATGCCTGATTTGGTAGAGACAAGGCAATGCCCTGTCTTCTACGTTGGTATATCTTAATCCCTGGGTTTAAAAAATAAATGAATTAAAGAACGTCTATTTTGTGAATCTTAATAATCCTATTAAGCAATAAACTTAGAGTGTCTTTAAAATCATAGTTCAAGCAGATAAAGCCAGTACTTTTTCCCGAGCCTGGCTGGCAATTCTTTAACCTTTTTGAAGCCCATAACTTCATACAAATGGCGGGCAGCTTCCATAAATTCAGACGTATGCAAAGCAATGGTTTTCTCGCCTGTGGTTTTTGCATGGTCGATACATATTTCAATCAGACGTCTGCCCAGTCCCTTTCCGGCATAGGCTGCGTCCACACCAACCATTCTCAAATAAGACCAGTCTTCCTGAAAAATATCTGTTGGATTGCCCCTGGAAAAAAGAAAGGCCATCCCGACAACCTCATGGGCATGCTCACAGACAAAACAAGTCGATTGGCTTAGCAAATCAGGATAAGTATTTTCATCGGTCAGGTAATTTTTCAGTTTTTCCCAATTATCTTCAGTTAATTGGCTTTTAAAGTTTCCAAAAGAGTTTAACCCGATTAGTTGAAGTTTTTCAATATCGGTTATTGTTGCGTTTCTGAAAGTATATTCTTGCATAAGTATCAGTTGGTGGTTTGAATGTAGTTTTTGAATTTAATAGTAAACTACTTTGGATGCAATTAGAATATATTATCCCTACGGGATATAGAATTTTTTATTTTTAAGTCCCATCGGGACGATATATCTGTAGTATCCCTGGTAATTTTAAATACGGTATCCCGTAGGGATAATATATTCTAATTTCAACAAAGATATCTAAATATAAATATTTATATCTTCCAATAATCATACTGTATATATCTGGCTGTCTCATTTGCCACTTCTTTCCCATAAAGTTTAGACAATACATATAAAGACATATCAATACCTGCCGAAACACCTGCTGAGAGGATAATTCTTCCATTATCAACCCATCGTTCTTCCGGAAGAAGGGTTGTGTTTGGTGCTACTTCCCGCATTTGTTCTACTGCTTTAAAATGCGTAGTGGCGGTTAAGCCTTCCAATAGTCCTGCTTTGGCCAAAA
Organism: uncultured Emticicia sp.; assembly: GCA_966212365.1. Classification (GTDB taxonomy): domain Bacteria; phylum Bacteroidota; class Bacteroidia; order Cytophagales; family Spirosomataceae; genus Emticicia. The sequence continues at coordinate 3,459 of CBIHRH010000208.1, forward strand.
CTAACGAGCCTGTACAAACGGAGAGAAGTAGTTCCACTTTTTCGTTCATGACTTTTACCCAATCCAATAGTTTCTGGTTGTGCATTTCTCTTCTGGTGCCAAAGGGAGTACCGTCCGGCCTATACCCTCCTCCACCCGGAATCAGCAAAATATCAGGCGTCGGGCAATTATCAAAAGTGTAAGTGGCCTCGATAATCAGGTTGTTGCGGGCAGCGATTCGGGGCTTTTCAGCCACGGTAAACACTTGGAAATATCCGGCCTGCCCGCCTTGCTTTCCGGCTACGCCAAAGATTTCGAAAGGGCCTGCAAAATCAAGCACCTCAACTTCGTCAAAAATAAAAATACCTACCGATTTCATAAATCAAATTATTAAAAGCCGGAATATTTCGAAGATTCAAATGAAAAATCCTGAAAACCTCTATGCCCGAATTGTTACTCTCGCAAATTAGATTTTTCTTTGTAAAAAAATCCCATTGAATGCAGAAAATTACTATTGCCGTTGATGGCTATTCTAGTTGTGGTAAAAGTACAACAGCCAAAAGAGTGGCAAAGAAATTAGGCTACAGTTATATCGATACAGGTGCTATGTATCGTTCGGTGACACTCTATTTCCATCAGCATCTTATCACATATACTAACGATAAAGAGGTAGAAAAAGCCCTTGAAAACATTCATATTGAGTTTCGTCGTAATCCGAACGATGGCAGAAACGAGACTTTTCTGAATGGCTTGAACGTAGAAGACGAAATCAGAAAATTATATATTGCCAATCAGGTAAGCGAGGTAAGTGCTATTGCCGCTGTAAGACATGCGATGGTAGCCCAACAACGCCGGATGGGAAAAAAGAAAGGGGTTGTGATGGATGGCCGAGACATCGGAACGGTTGTGTTCCCGGATGCTGAATTGAAGATTTTCATGACTGCCGACCCCATCATCAGAGCTAATCGCCGGCAAATTGAATTGGCTGAAAGAGGCGATTTGGTAGATTTGGAAGAGATTATCGAAAACATCCGAAAAAGGGATTTAATAGACACTACCCGCAAAGAAAGCCCGCTGAGAAAAGCGGAGGATGCCATTGAAGTAGATACCTCATACATGACACTTGATGAACAGGTGGATGTGGTTTGTATTCTGGCCGATGAGGCTTTTAGTAGGAAGTTGCAAAAAAATGGCCGGTGAGTATCATGCAGCAATTTGATTATATCATCGTAGGGCAAGGCATTGCAGGGTCTTTATTGGCTTATCAACTATTGAAAGCTGACAGACGTGTGCTAATTCTTAATGATGAATCTATTCCTACCTCTTCGGCAGTAGCTGGGGGGATATTCAATCCCATTACCGGAAAAAATCTGGATAAAACCTGGCTTGCTGATACTATCTTCCCCTATTTCAAAGAGTTTTATCTTTCGCTCGAAAAAGAAACCCATAGCCATTTCTATCATGAAACGAATCTCTTCCGCCCTTATGCCAATGAACAACAGCGCAGGCATTTTCTGCAACTGACGGATGAGTATGATTTGGACAAGTACATCTCATTGGTAAAGCCCGATGTCTATAAAGACGTGGAAAATCCTTTAGGCGGACTTTATACCCGCTCTGCCGGATGGGTAGATGTGCCTTTGATGCTGGAAGGGCTGAAACAATTATTTATACAAGCAGGTGGTTATCAGGCTGAGAGATTTGATTATCAGGCATTAGCCCTATCAGAAGAAAATATCACTTACAAAAACTTCCAGGCATCAAAAATCATTTTTTGTGAGGGTTATTATGCCTCGCAAAATCCATACTTCAAATGGCTGCCTTTTAATCCGGCCAAGGGCGAAACTTTGATTGCCAGCATGGTAGATTATTCCATTAAAGAAATAGTCAATCAGGGCTCATGGATTATTCCGATGGGAAATCAGCAATACAGATTCGGTTCCACTTATGTCTGGAATCAGTTAGATTGGCAAACTACCCCCGAAGGCACAGAAGCCATTACCAACAAAATCGACAGATTTCTTAAAACTCCATATCAGATCGTCGGTCAGCAGGCGGGTATCCGTCCGACTACTAAAGACCGTCGTCCTTTTCTTGGCAACCATCCTGCGCATTTCAACGTCTATATATTCAACGGATTAGGCACAAAGGGCGTATCACTTGCTCCCTACTTTGCTGAGCAAATGTTAAATTTTTTAGAAAAAAATAAAGATTTAATGCCCGAATCTAACATTCAGCGTTTTTATTCGTTATATTCGTTATAAGAAACCCCTTAATCCAGGATATTAGTGTTTGAGACCCGAACGAAGGAGCGGGATTATACAGAGAGCTATGGAAAAAATCTCTACTTATCGTCGATGCGCTATGCGCTTATTTACCCTTAATGCTCTTATTTTCATAGGAATAAATACTGCTTTTGCCCAAAATTATTTTTCATCTACACAAGAAGAATTTGGTAAAAACCGTATTCAGGAAAAAAGATTCGAATGGCTTACTATCAGAAGTAATAATTTTGAGTTTAATTATTACCGGGGAGGCGATAAAATTGCCCAAAGTGCCGCAAAACTCTCTGAAAGTGAGTACGACCGCATCACCGAGTTGCTAGGTTATACGCCTTTCACAACCATGAAAATCTTTCTGTATAATTCAAAAAAAGATTTAGAACAAAGTAATATTGGTCTCACTGCCCCTATTGATCTGGATGGCAGCATTCTGAATCTGGCCAAGTCACGCGTACAGATTGCGTATACAGGTAATGAGGAGACTTTCAGAAAAGAATTAATCAGACAGATATCGCGCTTGTTTGTGTATGATATGCTTTATGGTGGCTCGTTAAAAGAAGTGCTGCAAAGTTCTCTTCTATTAACAGTACCTGAGTGGTATATGGCAGGTATTTCGGCATATATTTCAGAAAACAGTGAAGACCCTGCCGTACTCGACCGTTTGAAAGTGGCAGTGATGAAAAACAAGGATAAGAAGATTTCACACCTGGAGGGCAAAGATGCTGAATTGATTGGACAATCTATCTGGAATTATATTGCGATGCGCTATGGCAAAGATAATATTTCTAATATCCTGAATCTGACCCGTATCATCCGTACAGAAGAATCGAGTATTACCAGTACCTTGGGTATCTCTTACAATCGTTTCATGCGTGAGTGGAAAGAGTTTTATCTGAGTGGTGCTTATGCCAATGCCAATGAAAAAATTGATGAACCAAAAGAGAAAACGATTGTTTCGCCTAAAATAGAATTATCGAAACCTAAAGAAAAACTGGTTTTAGAAAAAGGTGAGGTAGATACTGATAATTATGAGTTTGATGCTGAAAATATCATCAAATCTCTTGCTAATGAAACCGCCAAGAGTAAGGTTGACAATACAGACAAATCGACGCCGAAATCGGGCCGATACAGAGAGACACTGAAAATCAAAGGCCCATTTGCGTATGAGAATATCATGATTGCCAACGATGTAAAGTCTGACTTTCTGATGGACCCTGTTCGCCGCATGGGTATGAAAAACACCCTGGTACTGAACGATTTATTAGAAAACCATAATATTAAACTAGGGCTTTTTATCACCCCTGTATTGAGAAACCACGATATTTTTCTGGAGTATAACAACAATACCAAGCGCGTTGACTGGGGCTTAGGCATTATGCGTCGTTCGATTTCATTGGGTGAGCTCGACTACCGCAGCTTGTATTTATTCCGTCCGTTGGGTATTACCACGCCATCAAGTGCCATTATTGCTATCGACAGACGTTTGTATTATAATAAGTTTTCGGCTTATGCCAATTATCCTTTCAGCCGCAATCTGCGTGTCGGCATTTCGCCTTTCTTCATGACAACTACCGATGTTGATCTGGTTGAATTAGGCCGTAAGAATTTGTCTTCTAATTATCTGGGCTATAAGGCCGAAATCGTGTTTGATAACACTGTTCCGTTATTCAGCAAAGTAGTAACTGGTACACGTGCCAAAGCTCGTTTGGAACGCTCTTATAGTTTTAATACAAGTAATGAGAATTTCAGTCGTCTTGTGATTGATGCCCGTCATTACCAGAGAATCCTGCGAAGCTTTATTTTCGCTGCCCGTTTATCGTATAGCCGCTCGCTGGGCAATGCGCCAAAAGTAACGTTCCTGGGTGGTGTTGAAAATACTATTAACCGTTCGGTTGAAACACCTAACGGACAAGGCACAGGCGTACCACGTGATTTACGTGATGTACTTTTCTATGATTATGCCGGACACTTAAGAGGCTTCAATTTTGCAAAATTATTTGGTACCAGTCATCTGTTGACTAACTTAGAATTACGTTTACCATTAGCGCAGTATTTCTCTAAGGGTTCGCTTACCTCTAATTTCTTACGAAATATGCAATTCGTAGGATTCAGTGATATTGGTACTGCCTGGTATGGCGATAAAGGGCCATTCAACCGTCAGAATAGTTTGAACACAGAGGTAATTGGTG
>CBIHRH010000209.1:0-7903 GCA_966212365.1 uncultured Emticicia sp.
AATGGTGTGGGTGTATTCAGAAAATCAGAACCGTTTACAATCGGTCTGTGGGTGTATATTCCGAAAGATTTAAAAGAAGGAGTAATTATTCATAAAAGTCAGGCAGAGCGCTTGTATAATTTCAGAGGGTTTCATTTATATCTGAAAAATGATAGGTTTGAAATCAATATGGCGCATACTGCTCCTTCAAATGCCATTACGAGGATGTCAACACAACCAGTTATTCGTGAAACCTGGATTCAACTCACTATGACTTATGATGGCTCGTCAAAAGCTAATGGTTTCCGTCTCTATCAGAACGGAAGAGAGCTATTGATGGAGACAGCGATGGATCAACTCACTAAAGATATTCTTTTAAATTCCTCAACTCAACCAGGTTTGCAGGTGGGTGCCTGGTGGCGCGGCTTTGGTTTTACGCATGGGAAAGTGGATGATATTGTTGTTTACAATCGAGTGCTGACTTCTTTTGAATTAAAGATTCTGGCTGAAAAAGCTAAGTGGGAAAACGTTTTGGAAGCAGCGAATAAAAGAGAATTGAAAGAATATTATCTATCGGTCATTTCTCCAGGCCTTATGAATGCACAAACTGATTTGAAACAAATCAGAACTGCCTTATCAGACACAATGGCAAAAATTAAGGAACTCATGGTAATGCAGGAAATGCCAAAACGCAAAAGAACCTACGTTTTGAAACGAGGAAATTATGATGCCTTAGGCGAAGAGGTATTTCCCACTACGCCTGATTTTATTTTGAAATTTCCTGATAACCTCCCTAAAAACCGATATGGGTTGGCGCAATGGCTCACGAATGAAGATAATCCACTTACGGCAAGGGTAGCAGTCAATCGATTCTGGCAAAACTTTTTTGGGGTAGGCTTAGTGAAAACAACCGAAGATTTTGGCAATCAGGGTGAATTACCAAGTCATCCGCAATTATTGGACTGGTTGGCAGTAGAGTTCAGAGAATCCGGTTGGGATATTAAGAAACTCAATAAGCTGATTGTGATGTCGGCTACTTATCGGCAGGATTCAAAATCAACAAAAGAGCAGAGAGAAAAAGACCCTGAAAACCGTCTATTAGCACATGGTCCTGTTTTTAGAATGACAGCCGAAATGATACGAGACAATGCATTGGTAGCAAGTGGGTTAATCAACACTCAAATAGGTGGTCCAAGTATCAAACCTTATCAACCTGATGGTCTTTGGGAAATCAACAGTGCCAATTATAAAAGAGATTCAGGTGAGGCGGTTTATAGAAGAAGTCTCTATATTGTAGCAAAAAGGTCAGTTCCAAATCCGACTCTTTCGACTTTTGATGCTACCTCACGTAGTTTTTGTGTCGTAAGGCGCCAGAAAACCAATACACCTTTGCAAGCTTTAGTAACTCTCAATGACCCAACCTTTATGGAGGCATCAAAAGTAATCGGCGCGCAGATGTGTCAGACTACCAATAAACAGCTTGCCATAACTCAGGCATATAGAAAGCTGACTGGAAGAAAACCTTCTGCTAAAGAGGTCAGCCTGCTATTGCAACTTCAGAAAACCGAGCAAAGTAAGTTTAAAAATGTGCCGGATAAGGCAATTGGTTGGCTAAATGCAGGACAATATCCTGTCTCCAAAGATTTAGATCAATCATTAGTAGCGGCTAATGCAGTAGTAGCAAGTACCATATTGAATTCTGATGCAACTTTAACGAAACGATAGAATGTCAGACCACCATAACGAAGAGTTCAGATTAAACACGCCGGAATTTAATCAACTCAATAAACAGCTAGACAGACGTACTTTTCTTACGAAAACTTCATTGGGTTTAGGTGCGTTGGCTATGGGTTCATTGTTGGGTTCTAAAACAATCTTTGGTCAAAGTGGCAAACCTTTAATTACCAATACTCAGAATTTTGAGGAAGAAATTTTTAAAGCATTACCACATTTTGCGCCCAAGGCCAAGCGTGTAATTTATCTCTTTATGAGTGGTGGTCCCTCACAGTTTGAGACCTTTGATTATAAACCGAAACTGGTTGAATTAGCTGGTTTAAATTTACCTGATTCAGTTCGTAAGGGGCAAAGACTTACGGGTATGAGTGGCAGCCAGAGCGTATTACCCATGGTTCCTTCTATATTTAAGTTCAGGCAATATGGTAAAAGCCAGACATGGGTAAGCGATTTATTGCCACACACCGCCAGTGTTGTTGACGAACTTTGTGTCATTAAATCCATTTATTCAGAAGCGATTAATCATGACCCTGCCATTACCTTTTTTCAAACCGGAAATCAGTTACCCGGCCGACCTTCTATTGGGTCATGGGTAAGCTACGGGCTGGGCTCTGATAATAATAATCTACCAACATTCATTGTATTAGTTTCCAAAAATGCTCCAAAAGACCAACCCTTATACGCCCGGCTTTGGGGCAACGGATTTTTGCCATCCAAGCATCAGGGTGTGCAATTTCGGTCTGGCAAAGACCCCGTTTTGTTTCTCAATAATCCTGAGGGGTATGATGGAAAAGACAGAAAAGAAATGTTGGATTACCTGACAAAACTGAATCAATTACAGAATGAAGCCTATGGAGACCCGGAAGTAGATAACCGGATTGCGCAGTATGAAATGGCTTACCAAATGCAGACTTCTGTGCCAGAGGTAATGGATATTTCAAAAGAACCTGATGAGGTTTTTGATTTATATGGGCCGGATAGCAGGGATACAGGTACTTATGCGGCCAATTGCCTTTTGGCTCGTAAACTCATAGAAAAAGATGTGAAATTTGTTCAATTGTATCATCAGGGATGGGATCAGCACGGAGGATTGCCTAAAAGTATTGCCAATCAATGTAAACAGGTAGATCAGGCAACAGCAGCATTAATACTGGACTTGAAGAGAAGAGGCCTTCTGGAAGAAACATTAGTTATATGGGGAGGTGAGTTCGGGCGCACAGTTTATTCACAGGGTAAATTGACGAAAGATGATTATGGGCGAGACCATCATCCAAGATGCTTTACGATGTGGATGGCAGGAGCAGGGGTTAAAGCAGGATTTAATTATGGAGAGACAGATGATTTTAGCTATAATATTATTAAAGACCCGGTTCATGTGCATGATTTTCAGGCAACCCTAATGCATTTAATGGGTATAGACCATGAAAAATTAAGTTTTAAATTTCAGGGAAGGCGATTCCGTTTGACAGATGTTCATGGAAAAGTGGTAAGGGATATTTTAACCTGATGAGGATTTGATTTCAAAAAACATACTATGAAAAAAATCGTGCTAATTGCCATTCTATTGATATCATTCATAAACCTACATGCCCAAACCAAAGCTCCTGAAATGCTAAAAGGCAGTTTCATGGATGATTATAAAATTACTTATACTATTAATGATTCCCTTTGGATACAAAAGCCAAATGCAAAATACCATATCATTAAATGGAATGAAAAGGAGCAATACATTATTGCCAGAAATGATAAAAATAATCCTACTGATGGGGGATTGTATACCCGCATTGATTATATGACTTTTGAGAACATGCAGCCATTCTTATGGGGATTTTGTCTGAGTGCTTACAATGCATCGACTGAAGCTGCTGCTGAAGCTGTGAAAATTGCAGATAGAGAGAACCCAAGGAAAGGTTGTAATGGGTTTCCGTTTTCCAGGATGAAGAGAGTGGAGTGATAAATTATAAATATAAATTGCTATGATTAAAAGTATAGATGAAATCTTTGAACAAGATGAAGAGAAAAGGAAGCTTAATATAAATGATGGTAAATGGCGAATGTGCGATTTGCTTCTTTTAGCAGGCGATGAAAGTATTAGACATTTTATTGAATGTAAGGAAAAATTGGTTTTCATTAAATGGTCTACTGGTACATAAGCAAGGATAAGAGGCTTGAAAAAATAAAAGCGTGTGAAAATCACACGCTTTATTCATTCAACTATTATTTGACATCATTTAAACCGTTTCAACCTCAATTTTGGCTTTGGCTTTTTTCTTGCCGCCTACATTGAACAACTTGTTCACACGTACTCTCCATCCTTCAATCACCATATATACGGCAGGAACAAGAATTAAGGTTAATATCATTGAACTTGTCAAACCACCGATAATTACCCAGGCCATACCATTTTTAGTTTCAGCTCCTGCGCCAGATGCTAAAGCAATAGGCAACATACCGAATATCATGGCCAACGTAGTCATCAGAATTGGACGCAAACGTTCTTTACCCGCTTCTACCAAAGCCTCTTTTACCAACATTCCTTCACTTTTCAAATGGTTGGTAAAGTCTACAATCAGAATCGCATTCTTACATACCAACCCCAAGAGCATAATCAAACCCAGGATAGCAAAGATGGTGAACGAGTTCATAGTCAGTGCCAGAGCCAGGATTGCTCCAATCATCGCTACAGGTATCGAGAAAAGTACCACAAAAGGATAGACCACACTCTCGTAAAGGGCAATCATAATCAGGTATACTAATAATATACCTATACCCATGGCCAAACCTAAACTTCCGAAGGCATCTCCCTGATTTTTGGCATCACCCAGGTAGTCGATAATTACACCCTCAGGTAAATTTGTTTTTGCCAGTTCTTTTTTAATATCTTCTACTATTGTACCAGATGGGCGACCCACTGCCGCAGAGTTAATTTTGATTGAACTCAAACGGTCTGTTCTTTCTAAGATTGACTGCCCTACAATTTCGCTAATGCTGGCAAAGTCGGTCAATTTTACAATCGCACCACGGCTATTTCGTATAGTCAGATTTCTTACGTTTTCAATATTTTGTTTATCCGATTTATCGAAGATGATATTGATACCGTATTCCTCACCTTTATCTTTATACTTCGTATTGTTATTCCCCTGGAATGCTAACTGCACTGCCGAACCCACATCCGGAATACCTACACCTAATTTCGACATTTTGTCTCTATCCAGATTAATGGCAACCTCCGTTTTAGGGTTCTTGGTACTATATTTTACATAATCAGTACCCGGAGTTTTTATCACTACCTGTTTCACAATCGCAGCCGCTTTCACCACATCTTCCATTACTGTTCCTTTTACGGCAATCGTAATAGGCGCTTGTGCATTACCTGTTGCCGAAATAGGCTGGATATTCACACTCAAACCAGGTATTCTTGAAATGGTATCACGCATAATCTGACCAAACTCATCAGTCGAAATCTTACGGTCATGTTTATCAACTAGGGTAACGGTAATCTCAGCTAAGTTACTATTCGATGAATTACCGATAACTGAAGCCTGTGTACCCACGTTCGAGAAAACATTAGTTACTTCCGGTCGTTCCATCAGCATTTTCTCAACTTTTGCAACTGCCTGGTTAGTTTGTACCAAAGGTGTTTCAGGTGCTAAGTCTAACTGGATTGATAATTCACCACGGTCAGCATTACCAATGAATGACGCTCCAACAAAACCTTTAGAAAGCAAAGTGAAAGTAGCTACGAACAATAGAATGATACCGATAAACACATAACGTTTGTTGCCTAAAGACCATTTCAGAACGCTGATATAAGTATCTCTGATTCTATCTATAATACTCTCAAAACCTAAATTTAGTTTCCCCCATAGCGTGTTTTTCTTCAAAATCTCCAATTTACCCCATCTTGATGCTAATAGCGGTGTTAGAGTAAATGATACAAACAAACTCATCAGAGTTGAGAATACAATTACCAATGAGAATTCTTTTAGAATATTACCAATCAATCCACCGGCTAGAGCTAAAGGTAAGAACACCACAACGTCCACAAGGGTAATGGCCATCGCTGTAAATCCGATCTCATTTCTGCCTTCCAATGCTGCCTCACGCTTATTTTTACCCATTTCCAGGTGTCGGTAAATATTCTCCAATACTACAATACTATCATCGACCAGAATACCTACTACAAGTGATAAAGCCATCAAAGTCATCAGGTTTAGTGAGAAACCAAAGACCCACATCAGGATAAAGGTCGGTATCATGGCAGATGGAATAGCTACCAAGACGAACAAAGAACTTCTGATACTATGTAAGAAAAGTACCATTACCACACCCACAATAATAATTGCCAGATATAAATCGTGCATTACCGCATCAGCTGACGCAAGGGTGTAAACCGATTGGTCAGAAGCAATTTCATAATTGAAATCCTTTGATGGATAACTCGCTTTGATTTTAGCTAAAGCAGCTTTCGCTCCTGCACTTACTTCCACCGCATTGGCATCAGTTTGTTTCATAATCTGAATACCAATAGCAGGTTTACCATTAATCCGGTTTAAAGTACTTGCTTCTGTTTGCGAGTCGGTTACAGTAGCTACATCTTTTAATAAAATACGGCTACCACCTGCATTCTCACGGATAATCAGATTTCTAATGTCTTCTACCTTTTTTAATTTGGCATCTAGACGCAAAGAGAAACGTGATTGGTCAGTCTTAATACTACCCGCTGGATACGATACCCCACTGCTAGCAATGATCTGATTAACCATTGCCGACGAAATATTATAGGTTTGGAGTTTATCATTATCTAAATATACCTCAATCTCACGCTCATTACCACCAATAATATTTACCTGCGCCACGCCCGCTACGTTTGTTAGTAATGGTTTTACCTGCAAATCTATGAAGTCATATAACTCAGTTTGAGGTATTTTTGATGTCGCACTCACTTTCAGAATCGGCATATCGTCCAAACTCAATCTTGATACAACCGGGTCGTCAATATCTTCCGGAAGTCTTGCCTTAATCTGATTTACTTTACGTTCAGCATCCTGTTGAGCATTGATTACATTAAAACCCGATTTCAAAGTTACGGTAATCAAAGAAAGACCTTCTTGTGATGAAGAAGAAATCATATCAACACCTTCAATAGACGATACTGCCTCTTCCAAGGGTTTGGTTACACTGCTTTCTACTTCATCAGAGGCCGCACCTCTATAAGTAGTCTGCACCATAATCACGTTCGTTTCAAATTTCGGTAATAAGTTATAGTTCAATGTTTTATAACTAATAAAACCGAAGAGTATAAGGGTAACGAAAATTACTGTAATCAGTAATGGTCGTTTAATTGATAATTCTGTTATTGACATGGCTCTTGTTATTTAATAGGTGCGATTTGAATATTACTACCATCTACAATATTGATGATGCCCTCAGTAATGATTTGCTCTCCTTCGTTCAAACCACTTAAAACTTCTACGTTTTCACCTACTTCGCGGCCCAATACAATTTTACGTAGTACCGCTTTGCCACCTTCTGCTACAAATACATATGGGTTTTTCATACCATCACCTAAAGCCTTTTTAGGAATCTGTAAAGCATTTGCATTTTTGTTCAGGTTAAATTCAACTTTTACATAAGTACCTGCCTTTAAAGCTGCATTGCCATTGGCCAATAAAATATCTACTTTATAATTGTGATTATCGTCACCTTGTGGGCTGATATAAATGATACGTCCGCTGAAAGTTTTAGTCGGGTACACATCTGTTGTAATACTAGCTGATTGGCCTAACTTCAACTCATACACGTCTTTTTCATTCACATATACCACAGTTTTTAACTGATTCACGTCAACGATAGAAGCAATAGGTGTTCCTATATTAGCATATTCACCGGCAGTTAATTTTTTGTCCGTTACTATACCGCTAATTGGCGAGATAATTTTACCGTCAGCAATTTGTTGTTTCAATTGTTCTGCCTGAATCTTATTATTTTCATAATTGAATTTGGCATCAGTAACTGCGGTTTCGTTAATCGCATTTCCGGCCAACAACTCTTTGTTACGCTCGTAATCTGTTTTGGCTTTGTTGATAGTCAACTCAGTTGATTGCAGACTGATTTGTTTTACTTTCGTATCAACTGTACCAATCACCTGACCTTTGGCTACTCTTGTTCCTAATTCAATATTCAATGT
>CBIHRH010000210.1:0-7890 GCA_966212365.1 uncultured Emticicia sp.
AAGATAATGCCATTGCTTTGGTAAAATATGCCAACGGAGCGGTAGCACAGTTTGAAGTAAGCTGGTCGTTTAGAGGGGGTATGGACTTAAGAGACGAGGTAGCAGGAACAGAAGGAGTAATCAGAACTGACCACTTTATGCGCACAGGATTTGAGATGTTTACGGCAGCACAAGAAGCAAGCTACGTGGCCGAAAAAGCAGAAAGCGCTTCCGGCTGGTTGTTTCCGGTAGGAGATGAGGTAAACTCTTTAGGCTATACCCATATGTTTACCGATATGTTCGATAGTCTGGATAATGGTACTACACCAATGGAAAGTTTCTATGATGGGTACATCGTAAATGCAGTAATAGATGCATGTTATAAATCGGCCAAGACTAAGAAATGGGAACCTGTCATTATCAAAGACTGGAGAGGAAGAACTGATGTAACAGAACCGTCTCCATTTGTAGATTACGATGCAGACCACTGGCATATTAAAGACGAATTCCTGCCTGATGGCCGTAAGAAAGTGATTCTGAAAGAGAAAACCACGGGTAATATTATTCAGAGAGTATTGTAAATCAGGAAGGGAGTGTCTAAAAAGTCAAGGGACGCAAAATATTATTTGGCCAAGCGTGACCCCACACCCTACGCGGGTCGCCCTAAATCCCTCTCCCCAACAGTGGGGAGAGGGACTTTTAAGCCCTTCCCCATTGTTGGGTCGGACCGCCGAAGCGGAAGGGTTGGGATGGGGTTTTGCAAAATATTATTTTGAGAGAAAAACTTTTTAGACACCTTTTTATTGTATCTTCGTCCAGGCATCCCAATCACTTTCCGCCTCCACTCTTTCTTCAATAGCATCAGGTAGTTTTGCAAAGAAATTGAGACCTGTTGTTCGTTCCACGTCATCGACGGAAATTACATAATTATTCATCCGCTTTCCAAACAATGCCTGATTCGGGAGCATAAAGGCAATTGCACGAGCTTTTTCAGGGTTATCCTTGGGATAATAGAGGACAATTTTATAAAAAGACCTGGGAACAGCAACACTATTGTAACGCCCGATATTCTCCATTCCCTTACTTAATACCGGGCCGGTTACAATGTATAATTCCTCATCCCGAACAGACCAACCTCTGATACGGCTTTCGATATTCTCCCAGATGCCTCTGTTAAAATCAGGTACTTGCGGACAGATATTACTCATATAAAAGGTCTCATTCATTAAATCCTGACAGCATTTAAAATCTCCGGCAGGCACCATATGTCCACGGTCGTAACCTGAGCTGCTATAATCGGTTGATAGGGCAGAACCACCATCGACTTTTTTATCCGGTATAAACTGGTTTTCACCTCTGTTTGCCCTTCCCTTGGTATATTCTCCACGTAATTTATGTACTACCCATGCGGGTACTTCATACTTCTCTTCGTAGCGAAGCGTATAGTTTTTATGCTTTATTATCTCATCGCTTTTGCTAATGGCAGGAAGTGCAAAGCTTGGTATTTCATAATCACCTGTAACTTCATCCTGTTCATCAGGACCTAATATTCTATCTTTGAGTTTATCAAAGACAGAACCACCATCCTCTTTGGTATTTTCTTCAGTTTTCTCCTTTCTGATAGCAGTAGCTTCTGTATCGCTATCACCTTTTGTGGCTGTAGCCTCGTTATCAGGCTCAGGTGCTTTGTACGGATTGTCTTTGTTGCCGGAAGAATCTTTTATCTTAAAAACATTAGAGATAGTTTCCCATAATTTGCTGATTGGTCCTGGTTTATCTTTATAGTAGAGAAAATAACCAACAGCAAAAAAGATCAGAATTAAAATAATACGATTGGATTTCATTTATAGAGCTAAGGATGGTGAATCTTTTAATAATCTGGATTTAGCTAAGCAGTTTCCGACTGCAAGTTTACAACAAAACGAAGAAGTTTGTGTTTTTCTGCGAAGCTTTATTAAAAACTATTTATATTATCCTTAAGATTTTGTTAAGTGAAGTAGTAAGAATTGATAGAATATGAATGCTGTTTATTACAACAACCCCTTGATGTGAGCACCCATCTCAGCCCTTCCTCAATGTTTGAGCGGCCTGTGCAGGGTGAATCTGCCTCCATACTGAAAATAACACAATAGTACGATTTTACAAGAAACCTCCCCCAACACTTTGAAAAGACAAGCTTAGGTCAGAAATTTAAGAGACTCACAGCTAGAGATGCTTAGTCTTGGATAACCATTCACAACTGGCCGTCCGCAACTAACCATCCGCATAACAATTATTGCCATGAAGGGAGAGAAAAGGAAAATTAATTGCTCTAAGCAATGGATAGAGAAGTATCCGGGTCTTCAGGATTTTGTCAGAACAGGGAAAAAATCTGCTAGTATGAAGGTAACCGGAAACCTGTTTAAAGGAGCAATTGACTGCAATTATCAGCAGGTAGTTTCAGAATCTGTGCAAGTATTTGCCACTCAAATGGCATCAGAAAAGGTAGCCATTATGGTGGCTACCTTTTTGAATTTTGACAGCTAAATCTTAACCGTAAAAGGTGACCAATACGGTGGGCACCTTTTTGAATGAGAACAGCGGTGGCTTATGGATTACCAAACGACTAAGGCGGACGGCTAGTCGAGTCAATATCAAAGCATAAACTACCATTTTAAAATAGTTAAATTAAAAAAATCAAATAGATTTTATCAAAGAATTGTGAAAAATACACTTAAATTAATTAAAATAGTTTAGCTCGTTTTCTGGTAGCGGGCTTTCAATTACTGACATTTGCTATTACATTTGCGCTTTCAAACAAAATGTACAATGAAAAGAAAAATCCTAACAAATCTCATTTTCTGTGGATTACTTGCCAACGCAGTATCTGCACAGCAAGTGATTCCATTGAATAACATGGATGCTTTCAGACCTACACAAGGCCAATGGAGCATTGTTGGTGCAGTGGAAGCAGATTTTACAAAACCCAACGACCTACACAAAAAAGATGCTCCGACGAGCACAGGAATTTTACTATGTGAACACCCTCCCGGAAAATATGGTATAGAAATGGATTTGCTCACCAAAATGGAGCACGGAGATTTAGACCTTGATCTTGATTTCATGATGGCTAAAGGCTCAAACTCGGGTATCTATCTGCAAGGCCGTTACGAAATTCAATTGTTTGATAGCTGGGGTAAAAAGTTGCCAAAATATAACGACTTAGGTGGTGTCTACGAACGCTGGAATGATTCGAAACCGGAAGGCTCAAAAGGCTATGAAGGTACTGCTCCACGTATTAATGTAGCTAAAGCGCCAGGTCTATGGCAAAATATAAAAATCTCTTTTCAGGCACCAAGATTCGATGCAAGTGGCAAGAAAACGGCCAATGCCCGCATTCTTTCTATGTACCTGAATGGCGTGTTGATTCATGAAAATGTTGAGTTGACCGGCCAAACCAGAGGAGCATGGGTAGATAATGAAGTAGCTATGGGGCCACTTCGTTTTCAGGGAGACCACGGCAATGTAGCCTTCCGTAATATCAGATATAAAAGCTATAATCAAAAAACATTATCGTTCAAAGACCTGAAATATGGTGTTTATAAAGGCAATTTCAGAACGATTGGAGATATAGAAAAAATCAAACCTGAATTAAGCGGAAACCTCAATGCACTTAACTGGGCAGTAACCAATGCCGAAAATGAATTTGCCGTAAAATATGCAGGTAAAATTGTAATACCGGAAGCCGGAACTTATACTTTCACCACAACACACGGCGGTAATACCGAAGTAAAAATCAATGGTCAGCAGGCATTTAAAAATGGCTGGATGCAATCAGACCCTGAGGGTAGAAAAGTAACGCTTGATTTGCCTGCCGGAGAAGTACCATTCGAGCTATATTACTGGAAAGCTGACGGTTGGTTACAACCATCTCTAGGTCTATATGCAGAATCAGCAACCATCAGTAAGCACCCATTGCACTCTGCCAATTCTACGATGGTAAACAATCCTTCTTCACCTATTTTATTAGGTACTGCCGTAGAGCCAGTTTTACTTCGCTCGTTTATGGACATTAAAGAAGGCGATAAAAATAAGAGAATTGTACATGCCATTTCGGTAGGGAATAAAGAAAATGTTCACTTTACTTATAATCTGGATAACGGTTCACTATTCCAGGTTTGGAAAGGTAACTTCTTAAACACCACTCCAATGTGGCAGGATAGAGGCGATGGAAGCTCAAGACCAATGGGAAGCTTAACAGTTTTGGGAGATACGCCATTAGTAACGGTTTTAGAAAGTCCAGACAAAGCATGGGGCGCTGTAGACGGTACATTCCGTACACGTGGCTACGAATTGGACGAGAATGGACAACCTACTTTCAAATATGATATTTATGGAGCTAAAGTTTCAGATAAAATTATCCCGGTTGAAGAAGGTAAAATACTGAAACGTGATGTTGCGGTGACAGGAGCAGTTAAGAACCTTTATACGAGATTGGCTTCAGCAGATACTATCAGCAAAAATGCCGATGGAAGCTTTAATGTTGGCGATGGCAGCTATCTGATTAAAGTAGATAGTGGCAGTGCCGCTATCAGAACTGTAGGTGGTAAGCAGGAATTAATTGCACCATTGAGCGATAAAATCAGCTATTCGATTATTTGGTAAAACAGAGGCTTTAAAATTCTATTAGAATGAAAAAAATATTTAAAACAATCCTTTTTTCGGTAGCGATGGTTTCTGCGGCTTGGGCACAGAATACTGCCGAAAATGATTATTATCGTATTATCACCCTACCCGTACCCGAGAATATGCTGCTCGAGGTAGGTGGTATTACCAGTTTACCTACCGGTGAGGTGGCTTTGGCAACCCGTAGAGGAGATATATGGGTAGTGAGTAACCCGTATCTGGGAGGTACTGCACAACCGTATTTCAAGAAATTTGCCAGCGGTCTGCACGAAATCTTAGGTCTAGCATATAGAAACGGTTCTTTCTACTGTGCGCAACGTGGTGAATTAACCAAACTAACAGACAAAAACGGAGATGGCAAAGCAGATACTTATGAAACTATTGCTACTTTGCCTATCTCAGGTCATTACCATGAGTATAGCTATGGCCCTAAGTTTTTACCGGATGGCTCTATGATTGTAACAGGTAATGTGGCTTTCGGTGATGAAGAATGGTGGAGAGGTGAAAGTAGAGTGCCATGGAGAGGTTGGGCTGTAAGAATTACAGAAGATGGTAAAATTGAGCCTTATGCAACCGGAATGCGCTCTCCTTGCGGTATTGGTATGATAGATGGTGAATTCTGGTACGGTGATAACCAGGGCGACTGGATGGGTTCAGGCTTTATTGCACAGGTGAATAAAGGAGACTTTATGGGGCATCCTGCTGGCTTACGTTGGACAAGTGACCCCAACTCGCCAGTGAAACTGACAACCGAACAACTATATGCCAAAATAAACCCAAGAAAAGATAAAGATGCCAATGGGTATTATATCAAACCTGAGAACATCGAGAACGAAAGAGGAACTTACCTTTTTGAAATGAAAAAGGATATCCCGGAATTAAAAACTCCGGCTGTATGGTTGCCGCATGGTATCCTGGGTATTTCTACTTCTGAGATTCTCAAAGACGAAACTAATGGAGGTTTTGGCCCATTTGCCGGACAGATATTTGTAGGCGACCAGGGAAAAAGTAATATCTCCCGTGTATTTATTGAGAAAGTAAACGGCGAATACCAGGGAGCATCATTCATGTTCCGTGAAGGTTTCCAATCAGGTATTCTGCGTATGACCTGGGGACAAGATGGCTCTTTATTCGTAGGTGAAACTAACCGTGGTTGGGGTTCAGCAGGTAATTTAACCGCAGGTGTTGAGCGTTTGGTATGGACAGGTAAAATGCCATTTGAAATGAAAGCAGTAAGAGTAACCCCGGATGGTTTTGAAATTGAGTTTACTAAACCGGTAAACAAAGCTACTGCAGTCGATTTCAAGAATATTCAGGTTCGTAGCTTCATCTACAAATATCATCCGGTATACGGTAGCCCTCCGGTAGGTGAGAAATTTCTGAATGTAAAAGGCTTGAAAGTATCGGAAGACGGCTTGAAAGTTCGTCTATTGGTAGAAGGACTAAGAGACCATTTCATTCATGAAATTAAAGCTGATGGGTTGAAGGATGGCGATGGTAAAGGCTTATTGCACAATACAGCTTTTTATACACTCAACAATATCCCATCGGGTGAAAAACTAACTGGATTTGTGCCTCGTCCGGCTAATTTACCTGTAGCAGGTACAAGCACCAAAGCGGAAAAATTGGTTACACCAGATGATAAAAATGCGGTTAAAGTAACAGCTAAAGCTGCCGCTCCGACATTCGATGAAATCAAGCCATTATTACAGAAACATACTTGTGTAGCGTGTCATCAGGCAGAAAAACGTCAGGTTGGTCCTGCGTTTAAAGATATTGCTAAACGAAAATATTCGAACGAGAAAATTGTGAACTTAATCCATAAACCAGACCCTAAAAACTGGCCGAGTTATGCCACTGAAATGCCTCCAATGCCACAAGTGCCCAAAGCAGATGGCTTGAAGATAGCAGCCTGGATTAATTCATTGAAATAAGATTGTTAAGATTTTAGCCCCCCAAAAACCTGCCGATACTCGGTGGGTTTTTGTTTTTTCAGGAGTCTGAAAGAACGGTTGAAATTGGAAAGATTATGAAAGCCACAATCAAAAGCAATCTGCTGGATACTCTTCCGGTTTTCAATCAACATACGGCAGGCATAGCCTATACGTACCTCCGTCAGAAACTGGATATAGGTTTTTTGTGTACGATTCTTAAAGTATCTACAAAAATTAGGCACCGACATATTAGCTATGGTAGCAGCTTCTTCAATCAGAATCTTACGATTGAAATGCGAGAGTGTAAATTCGTAGATATGGTTAATGGTATCAGCGTCAAAGCGATGATAAGATTCTACAAAGCCCTCACTACTCAAAAAACTGACCTCGTTTGAGGTAGCAATCAGTTCTAACATCTGTAGTAAAAGAGTAATTCGCTGTACACCATTAGTGCTACTCAATAAAGCGTTCAATAGCACAAGTACTTCTACTTTTGTATTCCCTGAAATCCGCAAACCTCTTTTCGCTTTCTCAAAAAGCCATTTAATATTTTCCAGTTCTTTCAGATGGAGAAAATCTTTCCCGAAACAATCTGGTAGAAACTGAATCACTTGAGCCGTAGCCTTTAATTGTGAATTATCGGCGAAGTAACTATCGTCATTTTTCCAAACATGAGGTAAATAAGAGCCCAACAAAACCAGGTCTCCTTCCTCAAAATCTTCGATACTATCGCCAACAAACCTCGTCCCTCTGCTATGTACAATATGCGTCAATTCCAGTTCGGGATGGAAATGCCACTTATCATAGAGATAGTGCAATTCATCTTTGCGCGATAAAAACGAATAGTCGGATGAAATATTAACTTTTCGGAGTACTGCCTGCACTGATTATTGATATAATGTTATGATAAAAGGGCTTCAAATGTAAAATTGATAATATTTCATCAAAACTGTATAATATTTCATAAAAAAGCTATGCGAATGAATTGTACTTTTGTAAGATGTTTTTTAACTCCCCCTATATTTATGCAACATAAAGTTCTAAAAGTAAATCCTTCAGATAATGTGATAGTGGCACTTCGTAATTTAGAAGCCGGAGAGAATATTGAATTTGAAGGAGAGACTTATGTATTACCAAGGTCAATTGCAGCAAAACATAAATTTGTTACAGAAGATTTAGAAAAAGGCGACCATGTAACCATGTATGGTGTATTGGTAGGAAAGGCTACCCAGCCTATCAAACGTGGCGAACAAATCACGACTTTCAATCTGAAACACGAATCAGAAGAGTATTCGGTTAGCAAAAGAGTACC
>CBIHRH010000211.1:0-7889 GCA_966212365.1 uncultured Emticicia sp.
ATCCGTTCAATCCCAACTTTGATGATCTTCAAAAATGGTCAGTTAGTTGATAAAATTGTTGGCGCTGTTCCAAAACATATACTTACTTCAAAATTAGAAGCTCAGTTGAACTAATTATATATACGCATTGAAAAAGCCGGATTATCAGCTGATAATCCGGCTTTTTTGTTTTTGTATAGTTGAAAATCAATTCGTTAAACTCAAAGCTTTGCTAAAATCAATAGAAGTATCATCAATTTTTTCTGCTCTTAACAAATCTCTGATTGGTCTTTCAATCCCATGATTATCAGCAATATTCGAAAAGCAGATAAATAAAAATTGCTTGCCAGGTACAATATTCACGGCATTGCTGAATCCACAAGTACTACCCGTATGATACAATTCTACACCTTTTGTTCCATCGCCATTAAACCATCCTGATCCATAATGGATGTTTTTAACACCCTCAATCTGATGATTTATTTTTTTCAGTTCTTCATTTATATTAGTCAACTTATTGTTAATAACTGCCTGATACCATTTTACATAATCATCTAAAGAAGTATATACACAACCATCCCCTTTGGTGGCACTGGTTATACTCTGATCTGAAAAGACAAGTTTGCCTTCTTTATTTCTGGCATATCCCATTGCTCTGTTTGGCATTGGTCTACCTGCTTCGTAAATAGTGCTGTTGTTCATGCCCAAGGGTTCAAAGATATTTGCCTTGATAAAGGTTACAAAATTCTGCCCTGAAGCCTTTTCGACAATTTGCTCTAACAAGCAAAAGCCTGAATTACTATAACGGAATTTTTCACCAGCCTTGAAATACGTTTTAGATTGAGTTTTCAGAAACTTTAAAACATCTTCATCCAATAACTGTTCTTTCTGATTATCAGGTATCAACTCTTCATAATCTAAAATGCCCGAAGTATGGGTAAGCAAATGTTTAACTTTTATCTGAGAACCCACTTCCTTATTAAAATCTGGAAAAAACTTTAGCAGATTATCTTCATAGCTTAGTTTCTTTCTGTTTTCAAGCAAAATGATACAGGCTGCTGTAAACTGCTTTGACACCGAAGCCATTCTGAAATTAGTTTGTGGGGTAATAGGTGTTTGTGCATCAATATTGGACAGTCCAAATCCATCTTTATAGAGCGTCTTTCCATTTTTCATTACCAGCACAGCCATCCCTGCTTCACCTTTTCCTACATGTGTTTGCAGAAGTGAATCCAGTTTTTTCTGTAAACTTTGTGCAAAAGATAGATTTGCCATTAGTAATAGTAAAATGGTTTTTCTCATGAAGTTAGGTGATTAGGAACTTTAGAATTATTGAAAATCCCGAATTAGAATTTCTGCTAATTGCGGAACACCCACAGTGGCCGTTTCAGTGATGAAACTAATATTCTTATAATCAGAAGAAACATCAGGAATATGCGGGTCTACAATGAACTTTGGTACAGTCTTGTTGACATAATGAATCAATCCGGCAGCAGGGTATACTTGCAGAGAAGTACCTACCACCACAAAAATATCCGCATTCATTGATATATCTGTTGCAGGCTCAATCATTGGCACAGCTTCACCGAACCACACAATATGTGGACGAAGCTGATGACCATCTTCACCTAAATCGCCAATTTCAATGGCCTTACCACCTATATCTATAATCAGATG
Organism: uncultured Emticicia sp.; assembly: GCA_966212365.1. Classification (GTDB taxonomy): domain Bacteria; phylum Bacteroidota; class Bacteroidia; order Cytophagales; family Spirosomataceae; genus Emticicia. The sequence goes on from CBIHRH010000211.1 coordinate 1,657, forward strand.
TTGATTTTTGACACGTCTTACTTTAGTCAATTCTCCGTGTAGATGTAGAACATTTGTAGAGCCAGCTTTTTCGTGAAGATTATCTACATTCTGGGTAATGATACTCACCTCAAAATATTTTTCCAGGTCTGCCAGGGCCAGATGCCCCGCATTAGGTATTGCATCACAAGCTTTAGCCCGGCGTTCATTATAAAATTGAAGTACAAGGGCTGGGTTTTTCCTCCAGCCCTCGGGTGTCGCTACATCTTCAATTCTATGGTTTTCCCATAAACCATCACTATCTCTAAAGGTCTTTAGGCCACTTTCGGCACTAATGCCAGCACCTGTTAAAACAACCAGTTTTTTCATGAGATAGGGTAAAGGTTTATGTTTTAATAATTGTAAAGGTTATCCATTGGCCAGTTTCTTGCAATCTTCCAGCGTTAGAGATGCCGGGTCTGTACCTTTAGGTATTTTCACATTTCTTTTTCCTACTTTAATATAGGGTCCATATTGTCCGTTCAATACCTGTACAGTCTTATCTTCTGGGAATTCTTTAATAATCTTATTGCTTTCGGCGGCTTTCTTTGCTTTGATAATTTCAATCGCTTTATCAATGGTTACCTCAGCCGCATTAATACCTTTTTCAATATTATAGTATTTGTCACCATGTTTTACATAAAACCCAAATCTACCTTTACCAATATTTACTGCCAATCCTTCAAAGATACCTAAGTCTTTTGGTTGAGATAAATCTCCGCTATTGCGTTTGGCTTCAATAATTTCAACAGCTCTTTCTTCTGTCACCAGATAAGGGTCGTCACTTTTTTCCAGATTGTAAAATTTGTCATCATGCTTGATATAGGGCCCGAATTTACCAATAGCTACCACCAATGGTCTATCTTCATAAAAGCCTACCTCACGAGGTAACTTTGGCATATCAAATAAAGCCAAAGCATCATCTAAAGTAATAGAATCAACCAATTGGGTTTTCAATAAGCTGGCAAAAGTCGGTTTCTCTTCATCATTTATATCACCGAGCTGAACATAAGGGCCAAATTTCCCAATTTTAACTGAAACCTTTTTACCTGTTCTTGGATCAAAACCTAAGTCTCTGGCTCCTTTAGTTGCTTTTGCTCCGTCTGCCTGCTCAACTTTCTGATGAAAATCTTTGTAGAAATCAGCACTCATTTTTTGCCATTCTACCTTCCCATCAGCTACTTTATCAAAATCTTTCTCAACATTGGCCGTAAAACCGTAATCAATTACATCATCAAAATTATCAACCAGAAAATCATTAACCACTATTCCGGTGTTGGTTGGAAATAACTTGGCTTTTTCGGTGCCATAGGTTTCTTTACCTACTTTTTCGGTAATGGCATTATTTTTCAATGAAAACTCCTTAAAGTTTCTTTCCTTACCCGGTCTGTCTTCTTTTACTACATAATTACGTTTAATAATAGTAGTAATGGTTGGAGCATAAGTAGAAGGTCGACCAATTCCCATTTCCTCCAGTTTCTTAACCAGACTTGCCTCAGTATATCTTGCCGCAGGTTTAGTAAATCTTTCTGTAGCTTTCATTTCTAACAAATCAAGTATCTGACCGATGGTTAGCGGCGGCAACATACCTTTGCTTTCTTCATCCTCATCATCGCTTGACTCCAGATATACTTTCAGGAACCCATCAAACTTAATTACTTCACCAGTGGCTACCAGTTCTTCAGGCGTAGTCGAGATACCAATAGTAGCAATCGTTCTTTCCAGTTCAGCATCTGCCATCTGAGAGGCTATCGAACGTTTCCAGATTAATTCATACAAACGTTGCTCGCTTCTGTCTCCATCAACTTTTTCTACACTAAAGTCAGTAGGTCTGATGGCTTCGTGCGCTTCCTGTGCCGATTCACTTTTAGTTTTATACTGTCTAACCTTTACATATTTTTCACCATATGCATTCTCAATTTGAATCTTGGCTTTCTCAATAGCTTCCCCTGAAAGATTAGTCGAGTCAGTTCTCATATACGAAATCTTACCAGATTCATAGAGTTTCTGAGCCACTGTCATAGTTTGCAAAACCGAAAAACCTAATTTTCTCGATGCTTCCTGTTGCAAGGTTGAAGTGGTGAAAGGAGCAGCAGGGGATTTTTTAGCAGGTTTTACCTCTAAATTTTTAATGGTAAAAATAGCATTGATACATTTCTCTAAAAATGCCTTTGCCTGTGCTTCCGTTTCAAAATTCTTTGGTAATTCAGCATTCAGTACTTTACCTTTATCCACTATAAACTGTGCGATTACTTTAAATGAAGACTTCGAATTATGATTATCAATCTCTCTTTCTCTTTCAACAATTACTCTTACGGCCACCGATTGAACTCTTCCGGCTGATAAATTGGTTCTTTCGCCGGTTCTGATTTTTTGCCATAATACCGGAGATAATTCAAAGCCTACCAAACGGTCAAGAATACGGCGCGCCTGTTGGGCATTTACCAGGTCCATGTCTATAGTACGCGGATTCTCAATAGCAGTAGTTATGGCCTTTTTTGTAATTTCCCTGAAAACAATTCTCGGTGTTGAATCTTTCAGACCTAAAGATTCTTTTAAATGCCACGAAATAGCTTCCCCTTCACGGTCGTCGTCAGTTGCTAACCATACAGTTTCCGATTCTTTGGCCAGTTTCTTCAGCTCATTAATTACCTTTGTTTTGTCTGAAGAAATAGTATATTTGGGAGCAAAATTTTTACTGATATCAATCCCTAAGTCTTTCTCAGGTAAATCTCTCACATGTCCGAAACTTGATTTGACTGTAAAATCTTTTCCGAGATAACCTTCAATGGTTTTTGCTTTTGCGGGGGACTCAACTATTACTAAGTTCTTCGACATTCTTTGGCCTTTAATTTTAATTTTTGTGCGATATTAAGATATTAATGCAAAACTGAATACAAAAGTTTTAGAAAAATTATTAAAAAATTATAAAACGGAAAAGATTTGAACAAAAAAGCATGACTTTTAGGTTATTCTTATAGACGCATTTTTGCTAAAAATGGTTTTATCCCCTTTTAAGTACATATTTTTAGCAATATTTGAAAATTTACTATTTATAATTTGACGATGTTTTGTAATTTTGGCGCAATCCTTCATCTCATCAATCCAGATTTGAGTTTTTAACATTTAAAATTTTCTTTAACAAATGGCAGTTTTTGATTTAGATATGATTAAGAGCGTTTACGCTCGAATGCCCGAAAGAGTAGAAGCCGCTCGCAAAATTGTGGGTAGACCTTTGACTTTGGCGGAAAAAATTCTTTATTCTCACCTATGGGAAGGAGCTCCTGCAAAAGCATATAACAGAGGGGTTGATTATGTGGATTTTGCTCCTGACCGTGTAGCCATGCAAGATGCTACCGCACAGATGGCATTATTGCAGTTTATGACTACAGGGCGTCCAAAAGTTGCCGTTCCTTCTACTGTACACTGCGACCACTTGATTCAAGCAAAAGTAGGCGCCGCAGACGATTTAAAAGTTGCCAACGAAAAAAATAAAGAGGTATATGATTTCCTTTCATCTGTTTCTAATAAATACGGTATTGGTTTCTGGAAAGCAGGCGCCGGTATCATTCACCAGGTGGTAATTGAAAACTACGCATTTCCGGGTGGTATGATGATTGGTACCGACTCACACACACCAAATGCAGGTGGTTTGGGTATGGTGGCAATTGGTGTAGGTGGTGCTGATGCTTGTGACGTTATGTCTGGCCTAGCATGGGAATTGAAAATGCCTAAATTAATCGGTGTAAAACTAACCGGAAAACTAAAAGGCTGGGCATCTGCTAAAGACGTAATTCTTGAAGTTGCAGGCCGCTTAACGGTAAAAGGTGGAACTGGTTATATTGTTGAATATATAGGCAAGGGTGCAGATGCTTTATCAGCAACTGGTAAAGGTACTATCTGTAATATGGGTGCCGAAATCGGTGCTACAACTTCATTATTCGGTTATGACCGTAAGATGGCTGCTTACCTAAAAGCAACTGGTCGTGCAAGAGTAGCTTCGTTAGCCAATGGCATCAAAGACCTTCTTCGTCCTGATCAGGAATGTATTGATAACCCGGAAGCATACTACGACCAGGTAATCGAAATAAATCTTTCAAGATTGGAGCCGCGTATCAACGGCCCATTTACTCCAGACTTGGCCTGGCCTCTTTCTAAATTCGCTAAAGCTGTTAAGAAAAACAAATGGCCTGAGAAACTGGATGTAGGTTTGATTGGTTCATGTACTAACTCATCTTATGAAGATATGACCCGCGCCGCTTCAATTGCTGCACAGGCGGCCTCTAAACATATTGTAGCAAAAGCAGAATTTACAATTACTCCGGGTTCTGAACAAGTACGTTATACAGCCGAAAGAGATGGTATCTTAAATACGTTTAGCTCAATAGGTGGTGTAGTACTAGCCAATGCTTGCGGGCCATGTATTGGTCAATGGGCAAGACATGGCGCTGAGAAAGGTGAGAAAAACTCAATCATCACTTCGTTTAACCGAAACTTCGCTAAACGTGCCGATGGTAACCCTAATACGCATGCTTTCGTAGCATCTCCTGAAATCGTAACTGCATTTGCTATTGCAGGTAGCTTGACTTTCAACCCTGCAAAGGATACTTTAACTAACGAAAAAGGTGAGCAGGTAAAATTAGATCCACCACTTGGTGTTGAATTACCTCCATTAGGTTTCGATGTAAAAGATGCCGGATACCAAAAACCTAAAAAAGATGGTAGTGGTGTGAAAGTGGCCGTTAGCCCAACATCAGACCGTTTGCAATTATTAGAGCCATTCAAAGCATGGGAAGGTACCGATATCACCGGCTTGAAATTATTGATTAAAGCCAAAGGTAAATGTACAACCGACCATATCTCTATGGCTGGTCCTTGGTTAAAATACCGTGGTCACTTAGATAATATCTCGAATAACCTATTGATTGGTGCAATTAACTTTGCTAATGGTGCTGCCAATAAAGTGAAAAACCAGTTAACTGGTGAATACGGTGAAGTACCAACTGTACAACGTGCTTATAAAGCAGCAGGTGTGGGTAGTATCGTAGTAGGTGATGAAAACTATGGTGAAGGTTCGTCACGTGAGCATGCGGCTATGGAGCCACGTCACTTAGGTGTACGTGCAATCGTTGTTCGTTCATTTGCACGTATCCACGAAACAAACCTCAAAAAACAAGGAATGTTGGCGTTGACATTTGCTGAACCTGCAGATTACGATAAAATCCAGGAAAATGATACTTTCGATATCTTAGGTTTAACAACCTTTACCGAGGGAGTACCATTAACTTTAGTAGCGCATCATGCAGATGGTTCGAAAGATGAAATCAAATTGAACCATACTTATAACACAAGTCAGATTGGCTGGTTCAAAGCAGGTTCTGCTTTGAATCTGATTGCTGCAGAGGTTTAATAAGAAAGAGTAATTAATAGCATATTATAGAAAAATCCCGTAGTACTACGGGATTTTTCGTTTTTACATACAATTAAACTTTTTTGAATTTATGGCTTTGCAAAGTTCTTAGAAGCATCATCCAAAACTAAAACCCAATCCTGGCCATAACCCGAACGCGGTGGGCTAAATTTTTGAGTACCTTTATTCTCAACTTTATTAATCTCCTGAACTTTACCGTTTCTTGGGTCAAACCAATAAGCATTCAATTGGGTGCCTGATATTTTACCCAAATTGACAGTAAATGATTTTCCGGCTGCCGAATAAATAAAAGCATAATCTTTCCCTCTTGTTGCCTGAATGCGCTCGCTTGGCGCCTGATTATTTTCAACTATCAGAGATTGGTCAGGCACTCTATCCAGAAAAGGTCGTGATTCAATTAATCTTCTCACATGTTGCATCTGTTTGGCACCGGGTAACTCCATAGCTTGTTGCCAGTAAATATGTGGTCCATTAACGGCTTCTCTGGTAGGAGAGTACATCTGCCAGATGTCATGGCAACCATAGGTATGCCCGAATGCCCCAGCAAAAAGGTCTAAATAAGCATACCTCCGTACATCGTAAGCATTTGAAGTGCCCAAATCATTGGCATTGAAACAAACCGGATGGTCTTCATATATAGGTTCTCCATCTATCACTGGTTTAACTAAAGCCCTATCATACGAACCTTTGATATTATCATATATTGGTGTATCTCTGCAATGCCCGTTCTGAAACATATTAAAATCAAACCAATCATCAGTATGAAACCATTCACTTGAACCCT
>CBIHRH010000212.1:0-7876 GCA_966212365.1 uncultured Emticicia sp.
ATATATCTTTAAAGATATTATCGGTACGGCAATTGCTACTTTCTTTACTTTTTTAGCTGGTATCATTTTTGGATATATCTGGTTGAAAAAATATCTTGACTTTACGCTATTGGGTTTTTTTACAGTTGGGTTTAATGAAATCAAACAATTATACAGTCAGGTCTTTTTGAAAAACAAGGCTGCTTAACAATTACCTATGAAAATAGCCCATTTAATATTGACTCATGCTAATAATCCTGTTCAATTAAAGCGATTGATAAAAAGTTTAGCGCACGCAGATGCAGACTTTTATATTCACGTTGACTTAAAGACAGATATTGAGGCTTTATTACCCTTAGCTAATGGTCATGTTTTTTTTATCCAGAACCGCATAAAAGTGTACTGGGGAGCTTATAGCATTGTACAGGCTACCGTAAACAGCTTCTATGAAATTCTGGCTTCGCGCAAAAAGTACGATTATGTAAACCTTTTGAGCGGGCAGGATTATCCTTTAAAAAGCGTAGATTTCATTCATAATTTTTTTGCTACTCATCCTGATAAGGCTTTTATGGACGCCTTATTGATAGATACCGAATGGCGGGAAGCATTACCAAGATTAAGAAAGTATCATTTTGTAAACTACCATTTCAGCGGCAGATATGCGCTTGAAAAAACCTTAAATCTTTTTGCTCCACGTCGTAAGATGCCTAATGATCTGATTCCTGTTGGACGTTCTCAATGGTTCACCATGACCTTAAAGCATGTCAGATATATTGTTGAATACTTACAGAAAAACCCAAATGTTCAGAAGTTTTTTGAAATGACCTGGGGAGCTGATGAAATTATATTCCAGACAATCCTTTATAATTCTCCTTACAGAGAAGATATTGTGAATGATAGCTTGCGATATATTGATTGGTCGGAAGGAAAGGCGAGCCCAAAGACTTTTACGATGAAAGACTTCCATGCATTAGTAGATTCAGGAAAGCTTTTTGCAAGAAAATTCAGTTTGGAAGCATCTGCCGATTTATTAGATGAATTGGATAAAGCAAAATACCAACACAAAGAATTGCAATAAAATCAAGCTAAACATTCAGGACTTCATTATAAATATCCACCATTTGTTCAGTAGTCCGTCTCCAAGAAAATAGCTTAACTCTTTCGAGCCCGTAAGCTATTACTTTGGCCTTCATTTCAGTATCATTTAGTAGTCTTACTATCTTTTCGGCAATTTCCTCTGGTTGAGATGGGTCTACCAGAACTGAGCCGCTTCCGGCTATTTCAGGCATGGCAGATGTATCGCTGGTAATCAGCGGTGTACCACACTGCATCGCTTCCAGTATCGGAATCCCGAAACTTTCTCTCAGTGAAGGATACAAAAACAATTGGGCCAGTTTATAGAGTTTAGGTAATTCCTGATTAATAACATAGCCAATAAGCATGATATGTTTTAACAGATGCTCATTGTTTTGTTCTTTTAATAAAGGTAAAAGATGCTCTATCTTAAAATCAGTGATAACTAAAGTGAAGTCTAATTGCTTTCTTTCATAGAGCAGCCCTAAGGTCTTGATTACATTTGGTAAATTCTTTTTAGGGTCTGTGTTGCCTAAAAATAACACAAATCGCTCAGGCAAATTCATTCGTTTGCTGAAATCCTGGAGTTCTTCTGCGCCGTAATCGTTACCAAAGTGACTGCTGCAAGCATTATAAACAGTTCTGACTTTTTCTTCAGGTAAGTTTAGTCTTTCAATAATCCTGTTACGCTCGTAGTCACTCACTGTAACAACCATTGAAGCTTTTTTAGCTATTTGAGGCACGTTCCATCGCCGATAAACACCCCCCAGCTTCTGATAAAAAACTCCGTTATTTCTTACCTGCTTTTCCAGATAAATAATATCGTGAATGGTAACAATGAGAGGAACATTAATATTGATAGGAGCTGTATTGCTGGTGCAATGCAGTAAGTCTATTTTATCTTTTTTGATTTCGCGAGGTAAAATATATTGTTCCCAGATGGGGTATAACGTCGGACCACTTAATTTTACCTTGACATTCTCGCTGGAATGAAGCGTATTTATATCTTTATAAGGTTGAGCATACGCAAAATATTCGTGAGGGGTATTGAGTTGCTGTAACTGGCGCAGTATCTCAAGTATGACAATGTCCATGCCATGCTTTTTCTGTCGGAAAATTCGTTGAGCTTCTATTCCTATACGCATCTGGTTCGCAAAGTAAACTTGTGTAGATACAAAAACAAAGCATACACTAAAGTTCCATTAAAGATAGTGTTAATTCAGAACTATTTCATGATAAACTTACTTTATCATGGACATCTTTTGAACTATTACTGAAATTCCAGACGAAACCCTGCCAGAAAGCTTTCAGATGTGGCCAGTCGCGTTTGAGTACATATCCTAGCATATTTTTAGGTACGGCTACGAAAAAATAATAAATAAACATAAGGATTTTTTGAAATCCGAATGTATTGCGGCGCAAATAAAGCAGCCTGTTCCGGCTATAATAATGAGTTTTTAAAGTAGAACCTTTTCCTGTGCTCATCGATTCTTTATGCCAGATTCTGCTTTTGGGCTCATACCAGATGGTATAACCCGCTCGTTTGAACTTTTCACAATAGTCCATTTCTTCGTAATACAAAAAGAAAAGCTCTGCCATCATACCTACTTTTTCAAAAGCCTCTCTCGAATACATCATGGCTGCCCCATGAGCTCTTGAGGTTGGCCGGGCTACATCGTGTTGCCCACGATCTTTTTCAAAATGCCCAATCGAAAACCCTCGGCCTGTAACAGGATTGATAGGCAGAAATCCGGCAAATTGAATAGTATCAGGTTCATCAAAATACAAAATTTTCGGACAAACTACACCTATCTTTTTATCACTTTCCATACGGTCAACCAGCGGCTCTAAAAATCCCGGGTCAACTTCTGTATCATTATTTAATAAAAAAAAATAATCACCTGTGGCTATTTCCATGCCACGGTTGTTGCCTCCGGCAAAACCTAAATTAGCACCTGTTTCGAGATATTTAATCCACGGAAAATCAATGGGTAGCTGATGCCCTGGTTCTTTGTTGCTATTATCAACCACTATTACCTCAATAGAAGGATAGGTGATTTTCTCCAAAGAACGAAGTAATTCGGCAGTGACATCAGTACCATTAAAATTGACGGTAATAATCGAAACTTTAGGTGTTTTGCTTGGCATAAAAGACTAAACGTAAATGTTTTATTCTTTAATGTTTATCTATACTATTTCGAGGATGTCTAAAAAGTAAAGAGTTACAAAATAATATTTGGCGCAAAATCCTTTTTAGACACCCTCGAAATAAATAATACTTGATAATAAGATATGAAACAGTCTTATACGTTCTCTGATTGTAATAATGCAGGGAATGTCATAAAGAAAATTTTCATATCATATTTGAAAGAGAAGTTTCGGGCATATTCAATATCTAATTGAATTCTTTCTTCTTCGGTCATGTCTTTTTTCCCTTTCCCTCTTTTGGTTACTTGCCATAACCCGGTTAAGCCTCCTGGCCCTGCGAAGCGCTCAATATATTCGTCAGTTGTTAATTTCTCAGCCTCATAAAGAGGTAAAGGACGATTGCCCACTAATGACATATCGCCTAAGAAAATATTGAATAACTGCGGTAATTCGTCAATACTGCTATTACGTAAGAATTTGCCCAATCTGGTGATACGGGGGTCATTCTGGAATTTCATGAAAGCTACTTTCTCTTTCTTCTCAGTCAGATACATTTTTTCACAAACCATCTCCCCGTCCAGATACAATTGTTGCTGGCAAGTACCAATGCCAGCACAGGTTTCGCAAAGTCCGGCAACTTGTTTGACTTCCGTATTTTTGGTATACATATTCAGTGAGCCCATGTTTTTAATCAGCTTATCGGCATCAGTTCGCATCGTACGGAATTTATAGATACTGAAAATCTTATAGCCCGCGCCCACTCGCTTTGACAAATAAATGACAGGCCCTTTTGAATCAAGTTTGATTAAAATGGCCACGATAATTAAAAGCGGAGAAAGCAATAACAGGGCTATCCCGGTAGTAGATACATCTATAAACCTTTTCCAGAGCGGAATCTTTACATCCAGAATACTTGCCTTGGTTTGTTGCATCGCTTTATAGTGACGACGCTTGATGAAATACTCAAGACGCGTAATTAAATCTCCGCTGCTGAAATCGCTTGGGTAGATGTCATCTCCACCTTTTTCATGCAATTCTTTCAATAAGCCATGCGTGATGTGGTCGCTTATGAGAATGACAGGAAGTGCCCTTGTCCATGCCTGGCCACGGATTGTTTCCAGAAATTTTATACCCCCACTACTCCTGCCGATAACAACAGCGTCAGGCGGGTAGGTATTTTTCAGATATTCAAGACAAGCTTCGGCACTATTCATCACTTTTACATGAATTTTCTCTCCGAATCTCTTCAGAAAATCCACCACAACTTTGTCGTCTCGTTCTACTAAAATTATCTTAATCGGAAGTTTTTCTTCATCCGTTGCTGTCGTAGTATTGGGTACAGTATTATTCATATACCAAAGATGAGTTTAATATGAATCAACTATAGATTTTGGTTTTACACGGCGTAAAATAGCTTTTATTTTGGCGTGCACTTCCATCGGATTGAATGGTTTCAGCATAAAGTCGTCAGCACCTATATTCAGACATTCAATTCGTTCTTTACTTTCGTCAGTGCCGGAAAGTATAATAATTGGTAACTCTGAATATAGATTACTTGCTCTGATTACTTTGGTAAATTCTTTCCCGTTCAGATTTGGCATATTCAGGTCAGCAATGATAAAATCGGTATCATTACCGGCTTCTAGCCAGTTCATACCTTCCATTCCATCATTCTTGGCTGTTACTTCAAATTCTTTATTCAGGAAGTGTTCTAAAACTTTTCTAATACTTGCCTCATCATCAATTATCAGAAGTTTTAATTTTTTGTTCATCGTTGTTATATTTTTGAGAATATGTAGAAAAGCATATCAATTGCCAGATATCTTATTGAATATAAAGAACCGCTATGATTGGCTTAAAAAAGGGTTTTGATTCTTTGTATTAAACAGACTGTCGAAATTACCGGAATTATTATTTGCTATGATTACAGTTTTAAAAAATGACCTTTCAATCAGTGAATTTTACAGCAATTATTTTGCCAAATCGTATGGTAATTTTGTTTTTCTGAATAGTAAACATATAGGTTTTATGGCATTACAACCTCACTTGATTATTTGTAAAACTTCTGTTTATCAATAACTGGATTATTTAGTATTTAACCCGTTGGGTGAAATTAAAATAGGGGCCCAGTCGGGACTAAAAAATATCCGTAGGGACGATATATTAAAGCCTTTAAATAATTTCACCCAACAGGTTTAGTATTTATGCAATTCATCATAAATTTTTTCAACCTCTCGTGTCATGCGTTCTACATTATAATCTTTCTCTACAGTCAATCTCGCTTCTTTGCTCAGTTGCTCTCTCAAGGCTTTGTCATTAGCTAAACGAATCAATGCATTAGCCAGTTCATCCGGGTTCATGACAGGTACTAATAAACCATTTTTCTCATGTACAATCACCTCCTTTGTTCCATCAATGGCTGTAGCCACCACTGCTTTTGCCATAGCCATGGCTTCCAATAAAGCTATTGGCAATCCTTCCCATAAAGATGGCAGGCAAAAAATGTCAATGCCATGTAGCACATCTGGAATGTCTTGTCTGAATTTTTCAAAAATAACCCTTGAGTTAATTTTCAATTCATCAGCCATTTTCAATACTGCTTCTTTACTATCACCATCACCTATAATCAGGAATTTTATCTTACTATCCGCCGGAATTCTGGCAATGGCTTTTAAGAGTGTAAAAGGGTCTTTCTGAGAGGTCATACGGGCAATAAACCCTACTAAAACCTCATCTTCTTTGATATTAAACTCCTTTCTTATATCCTTAAAAGATTTAGTAAGATCGAATTTTGCCAGATTTATACCATTGGTAATGACTGTGGCATTTTTCATACTGAACCGTTTAGCTCCATCCTCGTAATTGCTATTAGACACACAAATGGTTTTTTTTGCGTTTTTGACTAAGAATTTTTCTCCAAAAGTTCGTACAGTCTTCACCAGAAAATTCTGATCGTTATGAAAAGACCAGCCATGCACAGTATATAATAACGGAATGCCCAATTTTTTAGCTGCGGAGAAAGTATTAGAATTGGCTCTTGTGCCATGTGCGTGCACAATCTCTATTTTCTCTTCTTCCAGAATGTCTTTTACACTACCCCATACCGATCTGTCAAAGGGTTTTTCGGTATAAATAACATGAGTTTTTACGCCCATTTCCTTCATTTTATCTACCATTGGCCCTTCTGTGAACGAGAGCACAATAGATTCGTATTTGTTTTTATTGAGTGTACTCACTAAATCAAGCACATGGGTTTCACCGCCACCTATTTTCCCCTGTCTGATTGTTTGTAGAATTCTGATTTTTTTATTTTCTGGCATGTTCGGTGACTTAAAGAATAGGTAAGTTTATATTTTTTAAAAGTAAAAAAATATGCACAAACCTAATGCCAATAATTTCATAAAGTTATCAAGCGGAGTAATAAAGTTTTTACTTTCCAGATAAAGCAATCCGGTTAAATGTAGTTTGGAAAAGAAAATCAGTTATTCTGTGATTTTCAATCATATATTTTGTTTAGAACTAAAGATTGTAGGTTTAATTGAGTTGATTGTTTGATTTTCGTAAGTTCTGGTTTGAATTTCGTTTAGAAATTGACTATCAGGTGAGCTAATTTTGCATTATGATCCTAATCAAAAAAAGTTTGGATGAATAAAAGGTTAATCAAACTTTATAATTGAAAAGCATGGAAAAGGCCGAAACAATTGAAGAAATGTATCAAAGGAAGTTCGAATGGCTGCCCGAAAATCTTCGTAATGAGATAGGGCATTTTAATTTGTTCAGATTAGAGCCTTTGGTTGACGGGAAATCTCAGCCCATACCCTATAAACGTAGAGATTATTATAAGGTCATGCTGGTGATAGGGAATAGCCAGGTACACTATGCCGACCAGGTGATTGAGGTAAAAAAACAGGCTTTGTCCTTCTCTAACCCTCAGATTCCGTATAAATGGGAGCATCTGGATAATATCAGGAGCGGAGCATATTGCATTTTTAATCAACACTTTTTTCATCAATTTGGGAATCTCAGTCAATACGAGGTTTTTCAACCAAATGGCACGCATATCTTTGAACTAACTGACGAACAAGTAACCAAAGTAAGCGCCATTTATGAGCGAATGTTTGAAGAAATTGATTCTGATTATATGCATAAATATGATGTGTTGCGCAATCTGGTGTTTGAATTATTGCACTTTGCCATGAAAATGCAACCTTCTTCTGCATTTGATAAGCAACGGATTAATGCCTCACAACGTATTGCTGCCATATTTTTAGAGTTATTAGAACGACAATTTCCGATTGATGACGCTCACCCGACTATTCAGCTACGCTCGGCATCAGATTTTGCCAGCCAACTCAATGTTCATGTGAATCATCTCAATAGGGCAGTAAAGGAAATTACCGGGAAAACTACCTCACAGCTTATTTCAGAACGTATTCTACAGGAATCAAAAATATTGCTGAAGCAAAGTAAATGGAATGTGTCTGAAATAGCCTATGCCCTTGGTTTTACAGAGGTAACTCATTTCAATAATTTCTTCAAAAAACATGTGCAACAAAGCCCTGTGAAATTCAGAAATATGTGATTTTCGTAAAAAACTACCAGATATAGTAACACTCGGTTAATTTTTATACCATTAGATAAATATTTAATACAAAAGCTATGAAAAAACGCAAAT
>CBIHRH010000213.1:0-7874 GCA_966212365.1 uncultured Emticicia sp.
AAGTTTAAAAAAACGGAATGATACCACTTATCTTTTTGATTTAGGTAGAAATATCTCTGGTGTCAGTCAATTAAAAGTGAAAGGAGCTGCAGGTACAGTAATAAGACTAAAACATGCCGAACGTTTGAATCCGGATGGTTCAGCTGATATGTCGAACATTGATATTCATTATCGTCCCACCGATAATCAAGACCCTTTTCAAGTAGATATTTATACACTTAGTGGCAAAGGAGAAGAAACGTTTATACCACATTTTAACTATAAGGGGTTTCAGTATGTAGAGCTGACCAGCCAACAACCGCTCGAATTAACAAAAGAAAATCTGACGGGGTATTTTATGCATAGTGACGTAACTCAGGTTGGACAGATAAGTACTTCAAATCCAACCATGAATCAAATCTGGTGGGCTACGAATAACGCTTATCTATCCAATCTTTTTGGTTATCCTACTGATTGTCCGCAACGTGAGAAAAACGGCTGGACAGGCGATGCCCATATAGCAAGTGAAACAGGTCTATATAATTTTGATGGTATCACGGTTTACGAAAAATGGTTGGCAGACCATCGGGATGAACAACAAGCCAATGGCGTTTTGCCATCTATTATACCAACAGGCGGTTGGGGCTATGAATGGGGTAATGGTCCTGACTGGACAAGCACGATTGCGATTATCCCCTGGAACGTATATCTGTTTTATGGCGATACTAAAATATTAGCCGATAACTACGATAATATGAAACGTTATGTAGATTATATCCAGACCATTGCACCAAAACACCTGACTACCTGGGGCTTAGGCGACTGGGTACCGGTAAAATCAAAAACACCTGTTGAGTTTACTTCATCTGTTTATTATTTTGTTGATGCAAGCATTGTGGCTAAAACTGCCAAACTCTTAGGCAAAACTGCTGATGCAGAATATTATGCGGGTCTGGCGCAGAAAATCAGAAATGCGATTAATGAGAAATATCTGGATAAAGGAAAGGGCATTTATGGGAGTGGTTTTCAGACTGAATTAAGTGTGCCTTTGCAATGGGGAGTTGTGCCTGATGATATAAAAGCCAAAGTAGCGGCGAGTCTCGCCCAAAGAGTGAAAGATGATAATAACCATATTGATGTAGGATTGTTGGGTACAAAAGCTATTCTGAATGCCTTAAGTGAAAACGGATATGCAGATTTGGCTTATACAGTTGCCTCCCAGGAGACATTCCCTTCATGGGGTTGGTGGATTAAAAATGGGGCAACAACTCTTTATGAAAACTGGCCGATTGATGCAAAATCAGATATTTCGATGAATCATATCATGTTTGGTGAGATTGGAGCGTGGATATATAAGGCTTTAGGAGGTATTAAACCAGATGAAAAACTTCCGGGCTTTAAAAATGTATTACTGGAACCTCATTTCGTAAAAGATCTGGCCAGTTTTGAAGCGAAGCATGATAGCCCATACGGTACAATTATTTCATCCTGGAAGAGGACAGATAATACGATTACCTACAATTTTACAACTCCGGCCAATACAACCGCCACTTTACGATTAAATATTGCTGCCAACCAATTGGTTTACGAAAATGGAAGAGAAATTAAAGGAACTGTGATTAAAGGTGAGGATAGTAATATAAAAACGGTGGTATTTATATTACAGGCAGGGGCTTATGGCTTTGAGATAAAATAAGAAAATACAATTTCAATTGAATGTTAGTGTAATCCTCAAGTTACTCTAACATTTTCTTTTTATTCGAAGTATATATACTATATTCACGCTTATAATAATGAAAACACACGTATAACAACTGCTGTCAATATAAATCCAATTAAAGCACGCTAAACTTTTATGAAAAAATCTGATGAAGTTCTCTTCTATCGAGAGGGCATTGACTCTCTATTCAAACAATTTAATACCTCTCCGGCAGGGCTTTCGGCAGCAGAGTCTAGTAGTCGTTTAGAGACCGGCGGTTATAATGAATTAGAAGAAAAAAAGAAGACTCCGCGATGGATACTTTTTCTTAATCAGTTTAAAGACTTCATGATACTGGTGTTGGCTGGCGCTGCTATTCTTTCGGGTATTTTTGGTGATGTAGCTGATACGATTATCATTTTTGTCATTATCATTCTCAATGCGGTTGTTGGTTTTATTCAGGAATTCAGAGCTGAGAAAGCTATGGAAGCTTTGAAAAAAATGAGCATCACCAAAACACAGGTGATAAGAGATGATAAACCCCATGAAATTGAATCGAAAGAATTAGTGCCTGGAGATATTGTAGTATTAGAAGCAGGAAATGTGGTTCCTGCCGATATTCGGCTCTATGAAATAAATGCTCTACGCATTGATGAATCATCCCTTACAGGTGAATCGGTTCCGGTAGATAAAGAAAGTAATGAATTGAAAGAGAGTAGTATTCCTTTGGGCGACCAATTGAATATGGCTTTTAAAGGTACTTTGGTTACCAATGGTAAAGCGGAAGGCTTAGTAGTGCGCACTGGCATGAATACCGAACTAGGCAAAATAGCCGGTCTTTTGCAGGAAAAAGAAGCCGTTACTCCACTACAAGCACGAATGACGAAGTTTGGAAAAAACTTATCTTATATTATTCTGGGTATCTGCGTGGTGCTTTTTGTATCAGGCTTGATTCGGGGCGAAGAGCCCTTTAAAATCTTGCTTCTATCTGTCAGCCTTGCAGTGGCTGCCATTCCGGAAGCTCTGCCTGCGCTGATTACGGTAGCTTTATCAAGAGGTGCTTCACGATTAGCTAAACAGAATGTTTTAGTGCGAAAATTGCCCGCTGTCGAAACTTTAGGTTCTGTTACCTATATATGCAGCGACAAAACAGGCACATTGACCCAGAATAAAATGCACCTGGCAGAAAAGCATGAACAAGAAATTGAGACTTTGGAAGAAGGACTGTCTATGCTGAAACTGGGCATGCTGCTCAATCACGAAGTTAAGTTTGAGGAGCAGAATAAACCTATCGGAGAAGCCACAGAACTGGCTTTAACCGGGCATATTGTAGAAGATTTATCGTATAAAAAATACAGAGAGCTTTTCAAGAAATATAAACGGGTTGGCTTGATTCCATTCGATTCGGAACGCAAGTGTATGACTACTGTGCATGAATATGATAAAAAATACCTGATTATCAGCAAGGGGGCAAGTGAGGCAATTTCTGACATTATTCATCATAAAAAAGATGAGAAAACCCTTAGTGACATTTCGGAAGAATGGGCCCAAAGAGGGATTCGGGTATTGGCCTACGCATATCAGATATTAGATAAACTACCTGAGAAAATCGTACCGGAGAACATTGAGAAAAATCTGATTTTTGCGGGATTAGCCGGATTAGTTGACCCACCACGTGAAGAAGCCAAAGTGGCAATAGCTGAATGTAAGACAGCCGGTATCAGACCTGTGATGATTACCGGAGACCACCCTGCTACTGCCCAGGCTATAGCCAGAGAATTAGGCATTTTAGACGAAGGGGAATTTGCGATTACCGGGCTTGAATTAGAGAAACTTTCTGAGAAAAAATTCTTGTCGCAGGTAGAAGAAACGGCTGTTTATGCACGTGTTTCGCCTGACCAGAAACTCAGGATTGTGAAAGCGCTGCAATCAAAAGGGCATTTTGCTGCTATGACAGGTGACGGGGTTAATGATGCCCCTTCATTAAGAGCAGCCAATATTGGGATTGCCATGGGTATTAATGGCACTGATGTGAGCAAGGAAGCCGCACACATGATTCTATTGGATGATAATTTTGCTACGATTGTCAAAGCCATTAAAGAAGGCCGCAGGATATTTGACAATATCCGCAAGTTTGTGAAGTATATTATGACCTGCAATAGTGCTGAGATATTGGTGATTGCTATAGCACCTTTTTTAGGCTTAGAAAACCCACTCCTACCCATTCATATCTTATGGATTAACTTAGTAACAGATGGATTACCTGCCTTGGCTTTAGCTAATGAAAAAGCAGAGGCAAATGTAATGAAACGTCCACCCAGAGCTCCTGACCAAAGTCTGTTTGCTGATGGTCTGGGTTATCATATTGTCTGGATGGGTATATTCATGGCTGCTATCACTTTGGGTACAGAAGCATGGGCGACTGCAAATAATCTGGAACATTGGCAAACGATGGTGTTTACGGTGTTAAGTCTTAGCCAGTTAGGGCACGTAATTGGTATCAGAAGCAATACTTCGGTATTTAAACAAAAAGGCTTGTTTTCTAATTGGGCATTAATTGGCGCTGTGGTCCTTACGTTAGCTTTGCAATTAGCTGTGGTTTATATTCCTTTTATGAATACTGCCTTAAAAACTCAACCTTTGTCACTTCATGAAGTAGGTATTTGTATAGTGATGGCGGCTTTGGTATTTGTAGCGGCAGAGGTTGAGAAGTTAGTTAAATTATTGTTTACTAAGAAAGGAGAAGATGAAAAGAAATAGCTAATGAACTGTACGGG
Organism: uncultured Emticicia sp.; assembly: GCA_966212365.1. Taxonomy (GTDB): domain Bacteria; phylum Bacteroidota; class Bacteroidia; order Cytophagales; family Spirosomataceae; genus Emticicia. The sequence goes on from CBIHRH010000213.1 coordinate 4,456, forward strand.
ACAGATTTAAAGGCCGTAAATTTGATTAGGATACTATTTTAACTAATATAAGAATGGCACAGGAAGAAGATTTATTTGTCACTATTGGGAACAAAATTGACAGAGCTGAAAAAAGCCAGATGTTCGGGAAACCTTGTTTCAAAATCAACGGAAAAGCATTTATCTGCTTTTTTGGAAAAACGATGGTCTTTAAGTTAAATGGTAATGACCATCAGGAAACTTTGAGTCTTGATGGCTCTCAATTATTTGACCCATCAGGTAAGAACAGACCAATGAAAGAATGGATTCAGGTTTCATTTCATCATGCAGAACAATGGGAAAAACTCGCAAACGCAGCTGCAAAATATGTTGATGAGAAATAAGTACATAAAAAATCCCAGCTGCTCATATCAGCTGGGATTTTTTATGTACTTACCAAACAGAATTATTTCTTTCTTGGTAATTTTTCATCACGCATAGCTGCATTGTAAACAAATGATGCTACAATAGTTGCTGCTTGTTTCAAATCATCAGGTTGCAGATGATCGTATGAGTCCATATTAGTATGGTGCGTACGGGTATTGTATTCGATTTCATCCTGAATAAACTGGAAACCAGGAATACCTACACCTGTAAATGCCAGGTGGTCTGTACCCCCAGTGTTACGAATAGTAACAGTCTTAGCACCCAAATCATGAAAAGGTTCAAACCATTTGGTAAAGATTGGACGACATGCATCATTACCCTGCAAATAAATACCTCTGATTTTACCAGTACCGTTATCAACGTTGAAATAAGCTGCTACTTTATCACCTTCTGCATTACTCTTTTTGGTAGTCGGATCAGTAAAGTGATTTTTCACATAGTTTCTCGAACCATGTAAACCTTCTTCTTCTGCGCTCCACAAACCAATACGGATAGTTCTGCGAGGTTGTACGTTCAAAGTTTTCAGAATTCTAACAGCCTCTAACATAACAGATGAACCTGCGGCATTGTCAGTAGCACCTGTTGCACTTTGCCATGAATCCAGGTGCGCGCCTAACATTACTACCTCGTCTTTCAAAGTTGGGTCTGTGCCTTTGATTTCAGCCAATACATTGTATCCTTGTAAATCCTGCGTAAAGAACTTCGTTTTAACATCAATTTCCATTTTTACCGGTATTCCAGCTTTAGCTAATCTGCAAAGCGACAGGTAATCTTCGGCAGCCAACATAATATCCAACAGATTCTCGGGGTCTGATGCTTTGTAAGAACCACCACCGGATACAAACAAAGTACCATCTTTACCTCTGTTGCTCATGCTCAATAAAGCCAAAGCACCTTCTTTCTTCGCCATTTCTTTGGTTTTGGTCGAAAGCAGTGTGCTTCTGCGCATAGCAGCCATCATTGACCTAAAAGCAGTATCTGGCTGAGAACGCGTTTGTGGTACATCATTTGCCATTTTCTCCAATTCTTCATCGGTATAACGACTGGCGTCTGCTTTGAATGATGGAGTAATTTTATCGTTTTTGTATAATAAGATAATCTTGTCTTTTAGTTTGCCTTTGTAGTTTTCAAGGGCAGTTGTATCTGTTTCGTCAATCAAAAAGATTTCAGCCTCTTTCAATTTACCTTTGGTTCCGGCTGTCCATGTTTTAGGATAGGAAATTAACGGACGGTAATATGGTGCGGTCATAGCAAGATAGCTTTTTTCTAATTCCCAGCCTTTACCAAATTCGCCCCAAGGCTCGAGTTTAGCATCTGTCAGACCCCATTCTGTTAATTTGCCTTTTGCATAATTGGCCGCACGCATAAAACCTGGTGAGCCTTGTAATCGTGGGCCGCTTACATCCGTAAGATTAAAAGCGATTTCCATTACTTTAGAATTATTTAAGCCTTCCTGACGGATTTTCTTAACCATTTCAAGATCGACTTTTTCATCCTGAGCGCTAAGCCCCAGGGATACGCAGAAAAATGCAATTACTGGTAGTAATTTTTTCATGAGGGAATGTTTAGTTTGTTTGAGTTATTACAATTTGCTTTGGAAGTTTTAAAGGTATCAATTGATAGACTTCTATCCAAAATATTGAGATTAATGCATTATAAAATGCGATTAACAGGGCTTAATGATTGATATTGACGATAATTGTTTTTACGCCATTACTGCCAGCATATCAAATATTTTCTCCCCTGTTTCTTGTCTTCCTTCAATTTGCACAAAATTCCGGGCTTCCTGCTTTGATATGCCTTTGGTGAATAATCTCCAGGCAATTGAACCATCAATGGTTATTTTGCCAACTGGCTCAACAGCATTCTCTTTTACCAGAATCCATTGGCTTTTTTCATAATATAAGTTCCATATTCCTCCGCCCTCTCTAGTTATCACGAATTGAACCATATCACCTTCATTGCCGGATACATTCCGATAATGGTGAGGCAATGCTCTCATCGAGGTTTCGAGATGAGGCAAGTAAAACTCTTTAGTGTAAAGCTCAGATTCTTTGCAAACCGCCAATCTGATTTGTTGTTGATGATGCCATTTTTCGGTATACTCTCGCGCCACATGAAACCACATTTTCGATTCCTTCTCTCCTGCCCAGGCTACAGAATAAAGGGCTTTGTCATAAGGATTCTGTTGTGTTATATAATCACAATATTGTTTCCCACTACTTATCAATAGTTCAATTAGTATTCCCGGGCTCATTCTTTTGAGCGCATATACCCAATCAGCATTCATTTTATTCTGATAAGCAACTAAATCCTGATAGGAATTTATATTTTCAGCTGGGGCACCCACATATTTATCTCTACCGATTGAGAGCGTGCGGATATTGCCATCCAAAAGGTGAACGGCTATATCTTTTACTGTCCAGAGTGGAGCGATGGTTTGTTTATTCCAATCATCTTCAGAAAGTGATTGTAAAACCTCAATCAGTTTTTCATCAAGTTTATAGAATAAATCGGTGATGATTATTGAGTCTGGTGTGGTCATGTTGTTGATGTTGTAAATATTTGCAGGGGTTCAAAATTTTGAACCTCTACCTTTAAATCATCGACTATTCTATCTGGAAAAATCCAAATCCTGAAAATCGAAACTAAAATCGGTGAGTGGAGAAATGGCTTTCATTTTAAAACCTGAACCTTTGCCGTTATTATCAAGGTCGAACATCACATAGGCATCTGCATCTAAGCTACGGTCAACCCATTTAACAATATAAGTATTACCTTTGTAGGGAAACATTTCGCCATTTAAAAGGTGTGAGCGTTTAGAAGTGAACCATAATTTGCCGTTTTTCACAGCAATCTCCACATCGCCGAACCACTTATCATGATAAGTACCAGTAAACAGGCTATTGTCTAATTTTACCGCACTTTTTTGCTGTGCTTCAATGTCGCTCCAAATCTGGTCAGTAATTTTCTTTGCATTCGTAAAGCCCTGAGTGACTCTGTCACTATTTTCT